>NZ_AXBW01000064.1:0-15509 GCF_000475355.1 Marinobacter sp. C1S70
GTGACATACACGAGTCAGGGCGGCTGTAAGAGTGGTCTTACCATGGTCAACGTGACCGATGGTGCCCACGTTTACGTGCGGCTTGTTACGCTCAAACTTTGCTTTGGACACGGTTACACCTCTTCCTGTTTCTTAAGTCCTGGGATCAACCCTTTTTAATGATCGCTTCGGCAATGTTCGAAGGAGCTTCCGCATAGCGGGAGAACTCCATCGCATAAGACGCCCGGCCCTGTGTTGCAGAACGCAGGTCGGTGGCGTAACCGAACATCTCCGACAACGGAACTTCTGCACGGATGACCTTGCCCGCAGGGCTCTCATCCATACCCTGCACGAGGCCGCGACGACGGTTCAGGTCGCCAACAACGTCACCCATGTAATCTTCAGGGGTAACAACCTCAACCTTCATGATCGGCTCAAGAAGGGCAGGATTTGCTTCGAGGGCGCCTTTCTTCATCGCCATGGAGCCAGCGATTTTGAACGCCATTTCGTTGGAGTCGACGTCGTGGTAGGAACCATCGTACAGCGTCGCCTTGATACCCAGCAGCGGATAGCCGGCCAGACAGCCGTTCTGCATCTGCTCCTCGATACCCTGCTGAACCGCCGGAATGTATTCCTTGGGAACCACACCACCAACGATCTCGTTCACAAAGATAAAGTTTTCGCCATCTTCATCATCCAGAGGCAGCGGCTCCAACTTCACTTTTACGTGACCGTACTGGCCGCGACCACCAGACTGACGAACGAATTTACCTTCAACGTCAACCGGCTTACGGATGCATTCACGATAAGCGACCTGAGGCTTACCGATGTTGGCCTCAACCTTGAACTCGCGACGCATACGGTCAACGATGATGTCCAGGTGAAGCTCACCCATACCAGAGATGATGGTCTGACCGGACTCTTCGTCGGTGCGAACACGGAACGAAGGATCTTCCTGGGCCAGCTTGCCCAGCGCCACACCCATCTTCTCCTGGTCTGCCTTGGACTTCGGCTCAACCGCCACAGAGATAACCGGCTCAGGGAACTCCATGCGCTCCAGAACAATCTTGTTGTTCTCGTCACACAGGGTGTCACCGGTGGTCACGTTCTTCAGACCGATTGCAGCAGCGATGTCGCCCGCCAGAACTTCCTTGATCTCTTCACGGTCGTTGGCGTGCATCTGAACCATACGGCCCACACGCTCTTTCTTGCCTTTAACCGAGTTGAACACAGCATTACCGGATTCCAGTTTACCGGAGTAAACACGGAAGAAGGTCAGCGTGCCCACGAACGGGTCGGTGGCGATCTTGAACGCCAGAGCAGCGAACGGCGCATCGTCGTCAACCGGACGAGTCTCTTCTGTACCTTCGTCGTCAACCTCACCGCGGATGGCTTTAACCTCATCCGGAGCCGGCAGGAATTCGATAACGGCATCAAGTACCGCCTGCACACCCTTGTTCTTGAACGCGGAACCACAGGTCGCCAGAACGATTTCGTTGGCGATGGTACGATCGCGCAGACCTTTCTTGATCTCTTCGTAGGTCAGCTCTTCGCCTTCCAGATACTTATCCATGTACTCTTCGTTGGCTTCGGCAGCAGCTTCAATCATCTGCTCGCGAGCCTTCTCGGCTTCAGCCTTCATGGATTCCGGAATGTCGCGAAGCTCGTAGGTCATGCCCTGGTCAGCTTCGTTCCAGTAGATGGCCTTCATGCGCAGCAGGTCAACGATGCCTTCGAAATCGTCTTCCGCGCCAATCGGCAGCTGGATGGGCACAGTGGTCGCGCCCAGACGGTTACGGATCTGCTCAACAACGCGCATAAAGTTAGCGCCGGCACGGTCCATCTTGTTGACGAACACCATGCGCGGAACTTCATACTTGTTGGCCTGACGCCATACAGTCTCAGACTGCGGCTCAACACCAGAGGAACCACAGAACACAACCACGGCACCATCGAGAACCCGCAGAGAACGCTCTACTTCGATAGTGAAGTCAACGTGCCCCGGTGTGTCGATGATGTTGATGCGGTGCTCGGGGTATTGCTTGTCCATACCCTGCCAGAAGGTTGTAACAGCGGCAGACGTGATGGTGATACCACGCTCCTGCTCCTGCTCCATCCAGTCTGTAGTGGAAGCGCCGTCATGGGTTTCACCCATTTTGTGACTACGACCGGTGTAGTAAAGAATACGCTCGGTTGTAGTGGTCTTGCCCGCATCCACGTGCGCACAGATACCAATGTTTCTGTAACGTTTGATAGGAGTCTTGCGTGCCACGATATAAACCTCGGCTTGTTAGAAACGGAAGTGAGAGAATGCTTTGTTGGCTTCTGCCATACGATGCACGTCTTCGCGCTTCTTCACCGCAGCACCTTTGCTGTCTGCCGCGTCAAGAATTTCGCCGGCCAGACGTTGCGCCATGGACTTCTCACCACGCTTCCGTGAGTATTCGACGAGCCAGCGCATAGCCAGCGCGTTCTGACGGGAAGGCCGTACTTCTACAGGCACCTGGTAAGTAGCGCCACCCACGCGACGGGATTTTACTTCCACCATCGGCTGGATGTTCTCCAGGGCCTTCTCGAACATTTCGATCGGCTCTTCCTTGGATTTCTCGGCAACAATATCGAGCGCGCCATAAACAATGCGCTCTGCAACAGACTTCTTACCGCTTTCCATCACGTGGTTGATGAACTTGGCAAGACGTGCACTGCCGAATTTCGGATCGGGAATGATTTCCCGCTTAGCTGCAACTCTTCTTCTAGGCATCGATAAGCCCTTATATATCTAAAAGGTCTTCAGGAACCCCTGAGATAGCTATCTGCTACTCAGCCTTACTCTTACCGTTCTGACAAGCAACGATAAAAGACACCCGCTCGGGACATCAGGACTTGGGTCGTTTTGCACCGTACTTGGAGCGGCCCTGCTTACGGTTCTGTACACCCTGGGTGTCCAAAGTACCGCGAACAGTGTGATAGCGCACACCCGGAAGGTCTTTTACTCGACCGCCACGGATCAGCACAACACTGTGCTCCTGAAGGTTGTGACCTTCACCACCAATGTATGAGGAAACCTCGTAGCCGTTAGTCAGGCGAACACGGCACACTTTACGCAGTGCTGAGTTCGGCTTCTTCGGCGTAGTGGTGTATACACGAGTGCACACACCACGGCGCTGAGGGCAAGCCTGGAGCGCGGGAACGTCGCTCTTGGCTACCTTGCGCTTACGAGGCTTACGCACCAACTGATTAATCGTTGCCATGTAAGCAAACTCCAAAAAAACCATACCAATGAAACTTACCCCCAATGCAGGGGGTAAAATTTAAGGGACGCAAGTTTAAGCTTGCGCCCCGAGCCAGTCAAGATGACTGATCTCTTTTTAACCACCCTGGAGGTAGGTATCTACCCCGAGGGTGGCGCGCTCGAACTCAGCTTTCGCGGTTAAGTTCGGCGCTCAGAGCTTCTTCAACATCGGCCGCAGTCACGCCCTGCTCTTCCAGGTCACGCTTGCGACGGCGCTCGTTGTGATAGGCAAGCCCTGTACCGGCCGGAATCAGACGCCCTACCACCACGTTTTCCTTCAGACCGCGCAGGTAGTCCCGCTTGCCAGTCACCGCACCCTCGGTCAGAACCCGGGTGGTTTCCTGGAACGAGGCCGCAGAGATGAAGGACTCGGTCGCCAGCGATGCCTTGGTGATACCAAGCAGCAGACGCTCGAAGCGTGCAGGCTCTTTGTCTGCCGCATTCGCCTTCTCGTTCTCTTCCATCACCTGGGTAATTTCTACCTGGTCGCCCGACAGCAGCGTGGTATCACCCGGATCGGTGATTTCGACCTTGCGCAGCATCTGGCGAACGATAACCTCGATATGTTTATCGTTGATGACAACGCCCTGCAGACGGTACACGTCCTGGATTTCGTTGGTGATGTACTTGGCCAGCTCGACCACACCCAGCAGACGCAGGATGTCGTGCGGGTTCGACGGACCATCCGAGATCACCTCACCCTTTTCAACGGTTTCACCTTCGAACACGTTGAGCTGACGATGCTTCGGAATCAGAACCTCATAGGCATCATCATCCTTCGGCGTGATCACCAGGCGCTTCTTGCCTTTGGTCTCTTTACCGAAGGAAACCACCCCGCTGATCTCCGCGAGGATCGCGGACTCTTTCGGACGACGGGCCTCGAACAGGTCGGCAACCCGAGGCAGACCACCGGTGATGTCCCGGGTCTTCGAGCTTTCCTGCGGAATACGGGCGACCACATCACCCAGCTCGATCTTGGCACCATTCGCCATGGTTACCAGAGCGTTGGCCGGCAGGAAGAAGATCGCGGTACCGCCCCCGGGCAGCTCCACTTCCTCTCCCGAGTCGTCGACCAGCTGAATGGCCGGACGAATGTCCTTACCCGCAGCCGGACGCTCTTTCGGGTCAATCACTTCCATCGTGGACAGACCGGTCAGCTCGTCAGCCTGGGTACGGACAGTAATGCCCTCTTCCATGTTGACGAACTTGGCGGTGCCCTTCGCTTCCGCGATGATCGGGTGCGTGTGCGGATCCCACTTGGCAACCACAACACCGGCTTCTACCTGATCACCGTTCTTCACAGACAGCACGGCACCGTACGGCAGTTTGTACCACTCGCGCTCACGCCCCTGCTCATCGGCAATGGCCAGCGCGGAGGAACGGGATACCACCACCAGCGAACCGTCGGTTTTCTCGATCGACTTCAGGTTGTGCAGGCGTACCGTACCACCATGCTTCACCTGGATATTGTCTACCGCAGACGCCCGGCTCGCGGCACCACCAATGTGGAAGGTACGCATGGTCAGCTGGGTACCAGGCTCACCGATGGACTGGGCAGCGATAACACCTACCGCTTCGCCCACGTTCACCTGGTGGCCACGGGCCAGATCACGGCCGTAACACTTGGAACAGATGCCGTGACGGGTCTCACAGGTAATCGCAGAACGTACCCAGATTTCGTCTACACCCGCGCGCTCAACCATTTCGACGGTCTTCTCGTCGAGCAGTGTGCCCGCAGGAACAACGGCGTTGTCCTTGTCAGTCGGCGTGAACACATCGCGAGCCGTCACACGACCCAGAACCCGGTCGCCCAGCGGCACAACCACGTCGCCGCCTTCGATGTGCGGCGTCATCAGCAGACCTTCATCGGTACCACAGTCTTCCTCGGTCACCACCAGATCCTGAGACACGTCAACCAGACGGCGGGTCAGGTAACCGGAGTTCGCGGTCTTCAGTGCGGTATCCGCCAGACCTTTACGAGCACCGTGCGTCGAGATGAAGTACTGGAGTACGTTCAGACCTTCACGGAAGTTGGCCGTAATCGGCGTTTCGATGATGGAACCATCCGGCTTGGCCATCAGACCACGCATACCGGACAGCTGACGGATCTGGGCGGCGGAACCCCGCGCACCGGAGTCGGCCATCATGTAGACGGAGTTGAAGGACTCCTGCATCAGGTCTTCACCGTCTTCGCCCTTCACTGGCTGGCCATCAGGACCAATAACCTGTTCTTTGGACAGACGCTCCATCATTGCCTTGGACACTTTGTCGTTGGCACGGGACCAGATGTCGATCACCTTGTTGTACTTCTCACCCTGGGTCAGAAGACCGGATGCGTACTGGTTTTCGATGTCTTTTACTTCGTCGGAGGCTGCATCCACCAGCTCGTACTTCTCCGGCGGAATCTCGAAATCGTTAAAGCCGATCGAGATACCGGAACGGGTTGCGTAGTGGTAACCCATGTACATCAACTGGTCAGCGAAGATGACCGTGTCTTTCAGACCAGCATCCCGGTAACAGGTGTTGATCAGGTTGGAAATCGCCTTCTTCACCATCGGCTTGTTGACGATCTCGAACGGCAGGCCGTCCGGCACGATATCGTAAAGCAGAGCGCGACCAACGGTGGTATCGACAATGCGGAAGCTCTCGGTACGATTACCGTCTTCGTCAACCGCAACTTCCTTGACCCGAACCTTAACCTTCGCCTGCAGGTCAACCTGACCGGCACCGTAAGCGCGATGGGCTTCCTTGACGTCAGCAAAGACCATACCTTCACCCAGAGCGGCGTGACGCTCACGGGTCATGTAGTACAGTCCCAGTACCACGTCCTGAGACGGTACGATGATGGGCTCGCCGTTGGCGGGCGACAACACGTTGTTGGTAGACATCATCAACGCGCGGGCTTCGAGCTGGGCTTCCAGAGTCAGCGGTACGTGTACCGCCATCTGGTCACCATCGAAGTCAGCGTTGTAGGCCGCACACACCAGCGGGTGCAGCTGAATGGCCTTACCTTCGATCAGAACCGGCTCGAACGCCTGGATACCCAGACGGTGCAGGGTCGGCGCACGGTTCAGCAGGATCGGATGCTCACGGATGACCTCATCCAGGATATCCCAGACCACGCCTTCCTCACGCTCGACCATTTTCTTGGCGGCCTTGATCGTGGTCGCCAGTCCGCGGTGCTCAAGCTTTGAGAAAATGAACGGTTTGAACAGCTCCAGAGCCATTTTCTTCGGCAGACCGCACTGATGCAGGCGCAGGTACGGACCTACCACGATCACCGAACGGCCGGAGTAGTCAACACGCTTACCCAGCAGGTTCTGACGGAAACGACCCTGCTTACCCTTGATCATGTCAGCCAGGGACTTCAGCGGGCGCTTGTTGGTGCCGGTGATGGCACGGCCACGACGGCCATTATCCAGCAGGGCATCCACAGCTTCCTGCAGCATCCGCTTCTCGTTACGCACGATGATGTCCGGAGCATTCAGCTCCAAAAGGCGCTTGAGACGGTTGTTCCGGTTGATCACCCGACGGTACAGGTCGTTCAGGTCGGAAGTGGCAAAACGGCCACCATCCAGCGGAACCAGCGGGCGCAGGTCCGGCGGAAGAACCGGCAGCACGGTCATGACCATGTCGCCGGGCTTGTTACCGGAATACAGGAACGCTTCCAGAATTTTCAGGCGCTTGCTGAATTTCTTGATCTTGGTTTCGGAGTTGGTCTGCGGAATTTCTTCGCGCAGCGCGTCAACTTCAGCCTGCAGATCGATGTCTTCCAGCAATTGCTTGACGGCTTCCGCACCCATGCGGGCGTCGAACTCGTCACCAAACTCTTCCAGGGCTTCGTAATACTGCTCATCGTTCAGCAGTTGGCCCTTCTCCAGAGTGGTCATGCCCGGATCGATAACAATAAAGCTCTCGAAATACAGAACCCGCTCGATATCACGCAGGGTCATGTCCAGCATCAGACCGATGCGGGACGGCAGCGACTTCAGGAACCAGATATGGGCGACCGGGCTGGCCAGCTCAATATGGCCCATGCGCTCACGACGAACGCTCGCCAAGGCAACCTCGACACCACACTTTTCACAAATGACACCGCGGTGCTTGAGGCGCTTGTATTTTCCGCACAGACACTCGTAGTCCTTGATCGGGCCGAAGATCTTGGCACAGAAAAGACCGTCACGCTCCGGCTTGAAGGTACGGTAGTTAATGGTCTCAGGCTTTTTTACTTCGCCAAAAGACCAGGAACGAATCATGTCAGGCGACGCCAGGCCAATGCGGATGGCGTCGAATTCCTTGCTCTGATTCTGGCTCTTGAGAAGATTCAGCAAATCTTTCATCAGTTAAAGCTCCGGATGGCGTTAATCTCGGGCGGGCACACGGAGTGCCCGCTCACGCTGCCAAAAACAATTCGGCTCACTCGGATTCCAGCTCGATGTCGATACCCAACGAGCGGATTTCCTTGACAAGAACGTTGAAGGATTCAGGCATACCCGGCTCCATACGATGATCGCCATCGACAATGTTCTTGTACATCTTGGTCCGACCGTTTACGTCGTCAGACTTGACGGTGAGCATTTCCTGCAGGGTATAGGCGGCACCGTATGCCTCCAGAGCCCAGACTTCCATCTCACCGAAGCGCTGGCCACCGAACTGAGCCTTACCACCCAGCGGCTGCTGGGTAACCAGGCTGTAAGAGCCGGTAGAACGAGCGTGCATCTTGTCGTCGATCAGGTGGTTCAGCTTGAGAATGTACATATAGCCAACGGTTACCGGACGATCAAATGCATCGCCGGTACGGCCGTCATAGAGCTTGGTCTGACCGGTAGTATCCAGGCCAGCCAACTCAAGCATTCTCTTCACCTCGGCTTCCTTGGCACCATCGAAGACCGGTGTTGCCATGGGAACGCCACCACGCAGGTTGTTGCACAGCTCGAAAATCTCTTTGTCAGTCAGACTGTCAAGGTCAACCTTGAACACTTCGTCCGAATGATTGTAGATCTCGTCCAGCAACTTGCGAAGCTCAGCCACCTTGCGCTGCTCATCAAGCATGCGGCTGATCCGCTCACCCAGGCCTTTCGCCGCAGCACCCAGATGAGTTTCAAGCACCTGACCAACGTTCATCCGCGACGGTACACCGAGCGGGTTCAGAACGATATCGACGGTATTGCCAAACTCGTCGTAGGGCATGTCTTCAATCGGCATAACCGCAGAGATAACACCCTTGTTACCATGACGGCCAGCCATCTTGTCGCCCGGCTGAATACGACGCTTGATTGCCAGGTAAACCTTAACAATCTTGAGTACGCCAGGAGCCAGATCGTCGCCCTGTTGAAGCTTGCCCTTCTTGTCGTCAAAGCGAGCTTCGTGCTCTTTCTTGCGATCCTCGAGGCCCTGCTCGGACTTCTCCAGCAACTCGTTCAAAGCTTCGTCTTTCATGCGCAGCTTGAACCAGTCGGCTCGCGGCAGTTCCGCCAGGTAGGCTTCGTCCAGCTTCGCGCCCTTCTTGAGACCTGGACCACTGATCACTTCCTGACCTTTCAGAGCGGCCATCAGACGCTCGAACGTCGCACCTTCAACAATGCGGTACTCGTCTTTCAGGTCCTTACGATACTTGTCCAGCTGCTCTTTCTCGATCGAAAGCGCACGGGCATCTTTTTCGATACCGTCACGGGTGAAGACCTGAACGTCAATGACCGTACCACGGGTACCGGTCGGCACACGCTGAGAAGTGTCCTTAACGTCAGAGGCTTTTTCACCAAAGATGGCACGCAGCAGCTTTTCTTCCGGGGTCAGCTGGGTTTCGCCTTTCGGCGTCACCTTGCCAACCAGAATGTCGCCGGGGCCAACTTCCGCACCAATGTAGACAATGCCAGACTCATCCAGCTTGGACAGTGCGCTTTCACCCACGTTCGGAATATCTGCGGTGATTTCTTCGCTGCCCAGCTTGGTATCACGAGCCACACAGGTCAGTTCCTGAATGTGGATGGTGGTCAGACGGTCTTCCTGAACCACTTTCTCGGAGATGAGAATGGAGTCCTCAAAGTTGTAACCGTTCCAGGGCATGAACGCGATGCGCATGTTCTGACCCAGAGCCAGCTCACCCAGATCCACAGATGGACCATCCGCCAGCACATCGCCACGGGCAATCACGTCACCCTGACGCACGATAGAACGCTGGTTGATACAGGTATTCTGGTTGGAGCGGGTGTACTTGGTGAGGTTATAGATATCCACACCTGCATCACCGGCTTCGGTTTCTTCGTTGTTGACGCGAACCACGATACGGGCTGCATCCACGCTTTCGATCACGCCGCCGCGACGTGCGGTTACACACACGCCAGAGTCCTGAGCCACCGTGCGCTCAACACCGGTACCCACCAGCGGCACCTGCGACTTCAGTGTCGGCACCGCCTGACGCTGCATGTTCGCACCCATCAGGGCCCGGTTGGCATCGTCGTGCTCCAGGAACGGGATCAGAGACGCCGCGACCGACACAACCTGGCGCGGAGATACGTCCATGAAGTTAACCGCTTCCGGAGGCGCAACGGTAAATTCGTTCTGGTGACGCACCGTAACCAGCTCATCAGTCAGACGCTTGCCTTCATCAGTAGCAGCGCTGGCCTGGGCGATCACGTAGTTGCTCTCTTCAATCGCAGAGAGGTAAACCACCTCGTCGGTCACCACACCATCGACCACCTTCCGGTACGGACTCTCAAGGAAGCCGTAGGAGTTGGACCGGGCGTAGGTTGCCAGCGAGTTGATCAGACCGATGTTCGGGCCTTCCGGAGTCTCGATCGGGCACACACGGCCGTAGTGGGTCGGATGTACGTCACGGACTTCGAAGCCGGCGCGTTCACGGGTCAGACCACCTGGGCCCAACGCGGAAATACGACGCTTGTGAGTAACCTCGGACAGCGGGTTGTTCTGATCCATGAACTGGGACAGCTGGCTGGAGCCAAAGAACTCTTTCACAGCGGCCGCAACCGGCTTGGCGTTGATCAGATCCTGCGGCATCAGGCCTTCGCTTTCGGCGAGACTCAGACGCTCACGCACCGCACGCTCAACACGCACCAGACCAACACGGAACTGGTTTTCGGCCATTTCACCCACGCAACGCACACGACGGTTGCCCAGGTTATCAATGTCGTCCACCTGGCCCTGGCCGTTACGGATGGCAATCAAGGTCTTCAGTACGTCGATGATATCGTCGTGCGTCAGCGTGCCTTCGCCGGTGCTTTCTTCCCGGCCCAGGCGACGATTCAACTTCATCCGGCCAACGGCGGACAGATCGTAACGCTCTTCGGAGAAGAACAGGTTGTTAAACAGATTCTCCGCAGATTCCTTGGTAGGCGGCTCGCCCGGGCGCATCATGCGGTAGATTTCCACCAACGCTTCGAGCGGGGTGCGGGTCGGGTCGATACGCAGGGTATCCGACATGAACGGACCGCAATCCAGGTCGTTGGTGTACAGGGTTTCAATGTCTTTAACACCGGCATCAAGGATCTTGGTAACCACTTCCTCGGTCAGTTCGGTGTTGCATTCTACCAGCACTTCGCCGGTAGACTGATCGATCATGTCCTTGGCCAGGACACGACCGTAGAGATACTCGGTCGGCACTTCCAGCTCGGTGATACCGGCTTTTTCCAGCTGCTTGATGTGACGGGCAGTTATCCGGCGACCTTCTTCAACAATCACGTTGCCGTCATTGTCTTTGATGTCGAAGGTTGCGATATCGCCCCGCAGACGGCTTGGTACCAGCTCCAGCTTGCACACTTCCGCGCCCAGGCTGAACTTACTGGTTTCAAAGAACATCTCGAGCATTTGCTCGGAGGTATAGCCCAGACCGCGCAACAGGATTGAGGCTGGCAGCTTACGACGACGGTCGATACGAACGAACACAGAATCCTTCGGATCGAACTCGAAGTCGAGCCAGGAGCCACGGTAAGGAATCACCCGGGCTGAGTACAACAGCTTGCCGGAGGAATGGGTCTTACCCTTGTCGTGATCGAAGAACACACCAGGTGAACGGTGGAGCTGGGAAACAATAACACGCTCGGTACCGTTAACAACAAAGGTACCGTTCTCGGTCATCAGGGGCATTTCGCCCATGTAGACTTCTTGCTCTTTGATGTCCTTGATCGCCTTGTTGGACGATTCCTTATCATAAATGATCAGGCGGACCTTCACCCGTAGCGGCGCGGCGTAAGTTACGCCCCTGAGCTGACATTCCTTGACGTCAAAGACTGGCTCGCCGATTCGGTAGCTCACATACTCGAGCGCGGCGTTGCCAGAATAACTGACGATCGGGAATACGGATTTGAATGCTGCATGAAGACCAGTTTCCCGGCGGTCTTCAGGCGCAGTTTCCATTTGGAGGTAGTCCCGGAACGAATCCAGCTGAATTGACAGCAAATAGGGGACTTCCATCACGGAAGGCAATTTACTAAAGTCTTTGCGAATCCGCTTTTTCTCAGTGTAGGAGTAAGTCATCTGCATTCCCCAGCTTTAGACCTGATACCTGGTATCAAGAAGCAATCAAATGTTCTGCTTCGGGGCCGAGTTGCTCGGCTTATCGCGCCGTCTTGAACAAGACTCTGGCTGTAGGTTATAGATCTGACATCAACCTGCAATTGCACACCAGACTCTATAGCATATACAACAGAAAAAGGCCGGTGGCACGAAGCCACCAGCCCGTCCATGCTTAACGCACGGTGTCGATCAACAGCCGACTCTTACTTGAGCTCAACAGAAGCGCCTGCTTCCTCAAGCTTCTTCTTGGCTTCTTCAGCCTCGTCCTTGCTTGCGCCTTCCTTAACAGTAGAAGGTGCGCCGTCAACCATTTCCTTGGCTTCTTTCAGACCCAGGCCAGTCAGTTCACGAACGGCCTTGATAACGTTTACTTTCTTCTCGCCAGCGCCGGTCAGAACTACGTCGAACTCGGTCTTCTCTTCGGCGGCTTCGCCAGCAGCGGCAGCAGCCGGAGCGGCAGCAACAGCGGCAGCAGCAGAAACGTTAAACTTCTCTTCCATTGCTTCTACGAGCTCAACAACTTCCATTACGCTCATTTCAGCAATTGCATTCAAAATATCGTCTTTAGACAGAGCCATGACTTTCTCCCAAAAATGTAAAAAATGGTGTTCAACAGAATCAAGCAGCGTCTTGCTTCTGGTCCCGGACTGCAGCTACAACACGTGTGATCCTGCCCGGAATATCGTTCAGGGTACGTGCAAGCTTGGTAACTGGTGCCTGTGTAACAATGGCCAGCTTGGTCAACGCTTCGTGCAGCGTCGGCAGCGTAGCCAGGCGATCAATCTGTTCTGCACCCATCAGCTCACCGCCGACAGCCAGACCCTTGATTTCGAACGCCTCTTTCTCTTTGGCAAAATCCTTCAGCAGGCGCGCAGCGGCACCCGGATCTTCCATTGAGAAAGCCAGAATGGTCGGACCAACCAGCGCCGGATCAATGCACTCGAACTCGGTACCACGAATCGCGATCTTTGCCAGGTTGTTACGAACAACCTTCAGACGCACGTTTTCGGCACGAGCCTTGGCACGCAGCGCCGTCATGTCACCTGAGGTGACACCACGGTAGTCAGCCAAAACCACAGACAGAGCAGTACCAGCAGTCTCGTTGACTTCAGCGACGATCGCTTTCTTGTCTTCGAGTCTAATTGCCACTGGTTTTCTCCTCGATTTCGCCGGCTTATGCCAGCAAACCCATCTATGTCCCTCGCGGGACGCCTAACGGTGTTTGGGTTCAGAGAGAACGTCGTCACACCGTCTGCGCAGGCGTTGCTTTAACCCTTGAGGCGCCCTTCAAGAGGGCGCTGCGGGGGCCTGCGGTCTTTGACAGCCTTGGCTTCCGCCCAGACTACAAAGTAACTACCGTTCAGAGCCTCAGATGCTCAGAGTACCCTGATCGATAGTCAGGCCAGGACCCATCGTGGAAGAGATGGTGATCTTCTTGAGATACACACCCTTCGACGATGCAGGCTTGGCCTTTTTCAGATCTGCCACCAGAGCTTCAAGGTTTTCCTTGATGTTCTGCGCAGAGAATTCAACGTTACCCAGCGGAGCGTGGATAATGCCGTTTTTATCAGTACGGTAACGAACCTGACCGGCTTTGGCGTTCTTGACCGCAGTCTCAACGTCTGCAGTTACAGTACCAACCTTCGGGTTCGGCATCAGGCCGCGGGGACCCAGGATCTGGCCCAGCTGACCAACCACACGCATGGCATCCGGAGTGGCAATAACCACGTCGAAGTCCATATTGCCTTTCTTCACTTCGTCAGCCAGATCGTCCATACCTACCACGTCTGCGCCGGCAGCAGTGGCTTTCTCGGCATTGGCACCCTGAGTGAACACAGCTACACGAACAGTCTTGCCAGTACCGTGCGGCAGAACAGTGCTGCTACGTACGACCTGGTCAGATTTGCGCGCATCAACACCAAGGTTAACGGCTACGTCTACAGACTCTTTGAACTTGACGTTCTGGCCCAGCTCGGCCAACAGTGCTACCGCTTCATCAACCGAGTAGGCACGGGTAGAGTCTACTTTTTCACGAATCAGCTTCTGACGCTTGCTCAGCTTTGCCATCTTACAGACCCTCCACGTTCAGGCCCATGCTGCGGGCAGTTCCGGCAATGGTACGAACCGCTGCTTCCATATCGGCAGCAGTCAGATCCGGCTCTTTGGTCTTGGCAATTTCTTCCAGCTGAGCACGGGTTACCGTACCCACTTTGTCCGTGTTCGGACGACCGGAACCGCTCTTGATGCCAGCCGCTTTTTTCAGCAGCACCGGCGCCGGCGGGGTCTTGGTAATAAAGGTAAAGCTGCGATCACTGTATACAGTGATGACAGTCGGAATCGGCAAGCCCGGCTCCATGCCTTGAGTCTTGGCATTGAAGGCCTTACAGAATTCCATGATGTTTACGCCGCGCTGACCCAGGGCCGGACCAACGGGGGGACTCGGGTTGGCCTGACCGGCAGCAACCTGAAGCTTGATATAGGCTTCAATTTTCTTTGCCATGATAGTTCTCCTGTGGGTTCTGACGCCTTTCGGCTCCCCGTTTATATAACTGCCTTCAGCAGACACAAAAAGCCCGCGTCGCCGTGGCGCGCGAGCTCTCAGGTTTTCAGGCTACGCTCAGTCTTTCTCGACCTGACCAAACTCCAGCTCTACCGGAGTTGAACGGCCAAAGATCAGGACCGCAACCTTAACTCGACTCTTCTCGTAGTCGACTTCCTCAACAACGCCATTGAAGTCTGCAAACGGACCTTCAACAACGCGTACAATCTCACCCGGCTCGAACAAGGTCTTCGGCTTGGGCTTGTCAGCACCGCTTTCTACACGACGCAGGATTGCCTCAGCCTCGCGTTCGGTAATGGGTGCCGGCTTGTCCTTGGTACCACCAATGAAGCCGAGTACCCGAGGAGTATTCTTGACAAGATGCCATGAGGCATCATCCATTTCCATCTGGACCAATACGTACCCGGGATAGAACTTGCGCTCGCTCTTGCGCTTCTTGCCATCGCGCATTTCGACGACTTCCTCGGTCGGAACCAGGATCTCGCCAAACTTGTCTTCCATGCCTTCGAGCGCCACACGCTCCTTCAGAGTGCGCATTACGTGCTTTTCAAAGCCAGAATACGCATGAACGACGTACCAGCGTTTAGCCATTGCCCACTCCCGTTAGCCGATGAAGCCGGCGACCAGCCAGCTGATCAGCGAATCCATACCCCACAAGATCAGAGCCACAACCAGAACAAAGACCACAACAATAATCGTGGTCTGAACCAGCTCAGGCCTGGTGGGCCAGACGACTTTCCGGATCTCTACGCGTGCTTCCTTCAACAGGGTGGCAAAACGACGGCCACGCTCGGTCTGCAGCGCAACAAATGCAGCAACAAGACCCAGCCCAACAAGAGCCAGAACCCGATACAGCACAGACTCGGCACTGAAATACTGATTACCAACCACACCAACGGCAATCAGAACAAAAACAACCAGCCATTTCAGAGCATCGAAACGGCTGGTCGACTGAACGGCTTTTGACTCCATAGGAATCAGCTTATGTATCCGGATGTTGAAAAATGGCAGGCCAGGAGGGAATCGAACCCCCAACCTGCGGTTTTGGAGACCGCTGCTCTGCCAATTGAGCTACTGGCCTGCACCGAAACAACTCAGCGCAACAACAAACGAGTAACCCGAAGGTTACTCGATGATCTTGGCGAC
>NZ_AXBW01000065.1:0-29065 GCF_000475355.1 Marinobacter sp. C1S70
GCAGCCCCGATTATAACCACCAGCCTCCGGAATACCAACCAACAAACCGATGGCCTGTTTTAACCAGTTCTCAGTGATGAAAACCCGCGCCTGCGACTTTTGTTGAACCCGGTGAACGGTTAACCTTGAACACCGTCTAACAACAAGAGCAGCACCATGGCACAGTACACCATTGAAATTGATGAAACTTTCGATGTCCCCAGGCGCAAGGCTTTTGCCGTTTTTGCCGACCACCACCGCTTCGGCAAACTGGTCGGGGCACCGGTCAAGCGCATCAAGGACAGCGACCAGGCAGACCCCAACGGCATTGGCTCGGTTCGCAAGATCGGCATTGGCCCGCTGTCTCTTGAGGAAACCGTACTCGGTTTTGAACCCGACTCTCTGATTGAATACACCATCAGCAGCATCAGCCCTTTGCGTAATCACCTGGGACGTATTCTGTTCTCCGATGCAGGCGAAGGAAGAACCCGTATTCAGTACTCCATCCGTTTTGAGGATATTGTTCCGTTTACCGGCAAAGCGGTTCAGGTCGCGCTGGAAAAGGGATTACGCCGTGGTATCAAACGCCTGCCGTCAATGGCGTAAGCCTGTGGGAGCGCAGGCAACAATCGGTAACTTGATGAATATCAGATAATTGACCTGAGGCAACAATTTATATTTGTCAATTCTGTACTCTCCCGCGCAGTTTGCAATATCCGGCCATCGGGCTATAAGTGTGCCTGAAGCCGAAGACCCTACTGCTTTGCGGGAGACAGAAATGGCGGCAGCACCGATTGTTCTCTTCGACAACGGACACCACAAGTGCCTGATGTTCGATTCCCTGGTCACTGGCGAAGGCGTTCAGTCCAACCAGTTCCTGATTGTTGATGGCAAACACGAAGCCCTGATCGACCCCGGCGGAGATCTGACCTACACCCCACTCTCCGTCGCCGCGTCCAAGTACATGAACATCCGCGATATGGACTATGTCTTCGCGTCCCACCAGGACCCGGACATCATCGGCGCCATCGACCGCTGGATTGTTCACACCCGGGCAAAAATCGTTACCTCAAAGCTGTGGGCGCGCTTCTTGCCGCACCTGGTGTCCAGCTACGTCACCAACCAGCTCAGCGGCAGCGTCTACGACCGCATCGTCAGTATTCCTGACGGCGGCGCCAATGTGAGGTTCGGGGAGACTTATCTGCAGTGCCTGCCGGCGCATTTCATGCACTCGGTCGGTAACCTTCAATTCTACGATCCGGTCTCAAAAATCCTGTTCTCAGGTGACCTCGGCGCGTCCATGGGCGGAGAAGACGACCACCAGCCGGTGAAAGATTTCGACAAACACATCCCGAACATGATCGGCTTCCACCGCCGTTACATTGCTTCCAAGAAAGTCTGTCGTCTTTGGGCCAACATGGTTCGAGACATGGACGTGTCGATGATCGTGCCCCAGCATGGCAAGCGCTTTGAAGGCCCGGTGATGATTGATCGCTTCCTTAACTGGGTCAGCGATATGGATTGTGGCATTGATTTGGTATCCCAGGACAACTATCGCCAGCCGGTGGAATACGTGTAACAACCCGGTTCCGCAGGGACGCGGAACCACCTCCTGCCAAAAAGCTGCGAAATCAGGCCTGTTGCAATCCGCTCAGGTTCAGTAAAATCCGCCTTTTCACTGAACCCTAGAGGCAGCGAATATGGGCAGAGCCTACCAAAACCGCAAAGAATCCATGGCCAAAACGGCCGCCGCGAAAACCAAGGTTTACAGCAAGTACGGCCGCGAGATCTACATGGCCGCCAAGGCTGGTGGCATCGACCCGCAAGCCAACCTTTCCCTGCGCGGGCTGATCGAGCGGGCCAAGAAAGACCAGGTGCCCACCCACGTTATTGAAAAAGCCATCGACAAAGCCAAGGGTGGTGCAGGCGAAGACTATGCGCCGGCCCGCTACGAAGGCTACGGCCCGGGCAACTGCATGGTCATCGTGGACTGCCTGACCGACAACCCGAACCGCACCTTTGGCGATGTTCGCCTGGCCTTCACCAAAACCAAGTGCAAGATCGGCACCCCGGGCGCCGTGGCCCACATGTTTGATCACTGCGCCATCTTTGCATTTGCCGGCCAGGATGAAGAAGCCGTACTGGAAGCCCTGATGGAAGCCGACGTGGACGTTACCGACATCGAAAGCGAAGACGGCAAAATCACGGTATTCACCCCGAACACCGAATACGCCAAAGCCAAACAGGCTCTGGAAGCCGCGTTTGAAGGCATTGAGTTCGATGTGGACGAGATCCAGTTCCTGCCAAAAACCACCACCGTGGTAGAAGGCGACGACATCCCGATGCTCGAGAAATTCCTCGACATGCTGAACGATCTGGACGACGTACAGAACGTATTCCACAACGCAGAACTGCCGCAGGAATAACCTCTGCCGGCAAAGAGTAGTCACAGCGGCGCGACAGGGCGGAGGCAGCAGGCGTGGAAAAGCCAAAGGTTATTATCCTGAAAACAGGCTCAACCTACCCGCAGATACGGGATCAGTTTGGTGATTTCGACGCCTGGTTCCTCCGCAACCTCAACGGTGATCTTGACGTTACCGTGCTGGATGCCGTGCAAACGCCACCTGCGTCTGCTCCCAGCGACTGGGCGGGCATCGTCATTACCGGCTCGCCGGCAATGGTCAGCGACAAAGCGCCCTGGAGCGAAGAAACCGCCCGCTGGATAAAACAGGCGGTCGAGGCCAAGGTTCCACTTCTCGGAGTCTGCTATGGCCACCAGTTGCTGGCCCACGCTATGGGTGGCAAGGCAGACTACCATCCGAAAGGCCGAGAGACCGGGACGCACACCGTGCGATTGCTCGACAGCGCCAGTTCAGACCCCCTGTTCAGTCAGTTGCCGGCAGAATTCCCCGCCCACCTGACCCACAAGCAATCAGCACTTGAGCTCCCTCCGGGCGCTGTACTGCTGGCCAATTCGGCCTTCGAGCCGCACCAGGCGTTCCGGGTTGGCGAACATGCCTGGGGCGTGCAGTTTCATCCGGAATTCACCGAAGCCATCATGAAAGCCTACCTCGAAGTCCAATTTCCGGACATCGTCGCCGAAGGCCTGGACGCCCAGAGCCTGCTGCAGGGCGTGCGCCCTGCCCCTGATGCCAATCACTTGCTGAAGCTTTTCGCTGAGTACCTGAACGCCCGCGCAATGACCAAATAGTCATGGAACCCGGGCGGCTGTGTGAACGTTTTGTATGTTGAATGAGTACAGATCGCTATCTACTGTACTGGAATACAACAGAGAAAGGAGCCTCACATGAACGGTATCAGAAAGCACTTAAGAAAGTTCTCACTGACGATGGCCGTACTCCTCGCGTTTACGACCACCTTCTCCATGTCCGCCAACGCAGGCATGGTGGGTACCGGTGAGTTGATCCAGCAGCAACAGGTGGATCTGGACCGGCAACAGTTGCTGGAAATGCTTGAAGATCAGGACGTGAAGGCAAAACTTCAGCAACTGGGCGTGACAGAAGCCCAGGTTGCGGAGCGCATCCAGAATCTGACGCCGGCCGAACTGGCCGAGTTCGAGCAACAACTGGCCGAAGCACCAACCGGCGAGGGGGTTGTCGGCATCATTGTTCTGTTCCTGGTGGTATTCATCATAACCGATATGCTCTGCGCGACGGATCTGTTCCCCTTCGTGAAATGCATTCGCTGATTTGTAATGCTGAAAGCGAGCAGGTTTCCTGAACACACCACGGCCGTCATTCTGGCGGCCGTCATTCTGCTTGCGGGGTGCGCATCCACCCCGGACTGGCCAGATACCACGCCCCGTAGCGCTGAATCATCAAGCTCTGCCACACTGCTTGAGAGTGTTCCCTTCTATCCGCAAGAAAAATACCAGTGCGGTCCGGCATCGCTGGCCATGATGCTGAACGCACAGGGGCTGGAGACCAATCCGGATATACTGAAAGAACTGGTCTACCTGCCGGGCAAGGAAGGCTCCCTGCAAGTGGAAATGGTTGCGGGTGCGCGGTCCCACGATATGCTGGTATACCGTTTACCACCAGAGCCCGAGGCAGTTCTCGCCGAGGTTGAAGCTGGCAATCCCGTTCTGATCATGCAGAACCTGCGCCTGGGCTGGTGGCCTCAGTGGCATTTCGCCGTGGTAGTCGGTTACGACACCGAGAAGCAAGTCTTGATTCTGAACACGGACACCCGGCGCCATTATGAAATGCCGTATAAAGTGTTTTACAACACGTGGGCCAAGGCAGACCACTGGGCTACCGTCATTCTGCCACCGGATCGGATACCCTCCACCGGTGAAATGCTTCCATACCTCCGGGCGGCCCACGATCTTGAAACAACAGGCCATACTCTCGCAGCTCAGCGGGCCTACGAAACGGCAATAACAAAGTGGCAAGAGCAGCCAACACCACTCATGGCAAAAGCCAATCTCCAGTACCAGCTAGGGCGTCATCAGAAGGCCGCTGACGGTTTCCTGAAAGTCATCAACAAATTCCCGGAGTTCGCTGAAGGCTGGAACAACCTCGCTATCGCACTGAACGATGCAGGGTGCCCGGCTCAGGCTCGAAAGGCCTCGGCTTGTGCGGCCACGCTTGCACCGGACCGGTTTGAGTCAGCCGGCGATGACATCCTGTCCAAAGGGGAAATCCGGAGGGATGCCTGGCGATCCCCGCCTGTCCATCGGAACCGGATTAACAACCGGTCAAACCGGTTTCCTCAGTAATACAACATCTTTCGCCGGTATCTCAAGATCCCAGCCGTAGTTCTGCGCCAGCCAGTCAAAGGTGTACTCTCGGTAGAACACCACATGCGTCGGGTCACGCCGGTAGTGCCAGTTGTCAAACCGATCGTCGTCGGTCTGAAAACAGGTCATGATGCCAAGCAAGCCGCCAGGCCGTAACAGGCGATCCAGCATTTGGAACACCTCGGCCGGCTGGTAAAGGTGTTCGACGACTTCCGTGCAGGTGACAAAGTCATACCGCTGCGTCAACAGCCGGTCGTCGGGATAGAAGAACGGATCGTAAAGAGCCACCGCCAACCCGGCCTCTTCCAGCATCTTCGCTAATGCCGGACCGGGCCCGCAGCCAAAATCCAGGCCGCAGGCGCCAGGTTCCATACGTGCCAGCAAGGGCTCCGCGAGTTTGGTGAGAAACCGCCGGTAACCCGGGTCAGACTCGCTATTCTCGTGCAACTCGTAAACGGCCCGCTCCCGGTCCTCCGCCAAACGACACTCCGGGGCCATGACCGTTGCCTGACACAAACCGCAACGAAGATAGCGCAGATCTCCTATCGTCCGAAAAGGCGCCAACTGCCCGGTTTGGCAAACCGGGCAGTGCGATTGAAGACATTCCTTAGGCTCCGGCTTTTCAATCATGCACTTTCAACCTGACAAAAGTTTCATTGTCATATCCGGCCATGTGGCAGGTTTGTGACCGGCTACGTAAAAGCCCCCCTTTCCCGCTGCCTATACTGCCGCAGAGTAGAGAGGAGCCGGATAGTACCTCTTGAATGATACCAACAGAACAATTCAAGGCTAAGTGCCAGGAAGCCCCCGGCTCAGAGACAGGAACATGGAAACGTCATCCGAACTTGCACTGGAAGTGCCGATCGTCTCGGCTCGCTATGCCCGCCGTTTTGTCCGTTTTATGGAACATCGCGGTGTAAAGCGGCATACCATTCTTGCCAATACCGGCATCACCGACGAAATGCTGAATAACCCGGACGCCAGCTTGTCCATGCATCAGGTCATGGATTTGCTGCGACAGGCGGATTGGCTGATGACCGACGAACGCGCGGCGTTCGAATTTGGCCAACAACTAGACCTGCCCAGTCACGGCCTTCTCGGGTTCGCCATGTTGGGTCAGGAAAATCCGCGACGCCTGGTGAGCATGATCGTCCAATACCTGCGCGTAGGCCTGCCATTGATGGACATGGAACTGGAATCGACCGGCTCCACATTCCGCATCCGGCTGATCGATACCTGGGGCGTGGAGGACTTGAGACCCTGCCTGACCAAAATCTATATGGGCAGCATTCACCGTATCTCCTGCCAGGTTTGCAGCAACTTCCACTTCCAGTTTGATTTCCCGTCGTCTGCCTCGCTGGAGGACTGGCAACTCCTGGCCCCCCGGGTGCGAGTTCGAATTCGAGGCGCCGGTTGCTCAGGTCACCATGCCGTTGAAGGGCTCACCAGCCCCTAAAAGCGAGGCTAACCTGGAGTTTCTGGTAGCCCGTACCCGATGCCATCGAAAACCGGGCAATCTGGAAGCCGACGAGACCGCCATGCAGGTTCGCGAACTGATCATGAGCCAACCCGGCCGCCCCTGCAACACCGAAAACATTGCGCGGCGCCTGGATATCAGCCCGCGCACCCTGCGCCAGCATCTTGCCAGCGCCGGCACATCGTTCAGGGAATTGCGGAACGAAATTCGCGAAAGCTTCGCTACCCTTTATCTGAAAGACACCAACGTACCGTTGGAGTCCATCTCCGAAAAACTGGGGTTCAGTGACCAGGCCGGTTTTACCAAAGCCTATCGATCCTGGACGGGCACAACCCCCGGCGACGTTCGGCGGCAAGCCCGCTCAAAAAAGTGAACACAGCTCACTTTTCGTTTTGACACCGTTCACGGTTTAGACAATCCCTTCGCCTCTCTCCGCTTTGAACAAAAACGGTGCCGCGACAAGCAATGACCCGCGGCACCCTCTCCCCGTCTAATAACGCTGCACTCATACGTGAACACGTATGGCAAAGGGATCTTTGCAAGTCCGATTGAGCAGTCCTTATCGGTGTTGTCTGCAACCCACTACAACAAATAACGACGTACAGAGGACGAACTCATGAAACTCAGGAACCTCAATACGAGTGTCCGCAAGCTCGGCCCCGCGATTGCCGCGGCGGCTTTGATGGCGGGGGGCGCAGGTAATGCGTCTGCCGAGCAGGTTTCCCTGGAACTGGCCTTTGAATGCCCGTTCCCACTGATCGGCACCCAACCCATTCGCGCCCAGATCAGCGCCGACATACCGCCGGTCGCTACCGTTGGACAACCCACACCGCAGTTTCAGGTTGACGCCATTACCGTCGTTAATGACGACGCGCGCACTGGTCTGAAGCTGGTCAATTCCGAGACCCTCGAGGGGGTTGCCACCAGCATCAACGAAATCGTGACGGTCAACCGCACGTTTGACCAGATCGTAAAGCTGGACATTCCGCCAACCAACATTCCGTCCGAGACCGGAGAGTTTAACGTTCCCGCTGCAGGCACGGCTCCCGAGGTACTGTTCACCGATGAGGATATCGGTGAGGCTGAGATTCGCGTCGGCGCCCTGTCCCTGGATCTGATTGCTCGCACCGCCAATGGTGACATAGCCCCGGCGCCCATCGGCGAGATCACCACAGACTGCGTGCAGCTGCCAGACCAGGACAACCTGCTCCAGACCGTTCTCGTCGAAGGCGATACGGTTGAGGCGCCCCGCATTAATGTCGGCGTTGAGGAGCTGGCCTTTGGCAACGTTCAGGCCGGCCTGACCGCTACGCAAACCGTTACCATCTCCAACACCGGCAATTCGGATCTGGGCATCAATGGCATCTCCATTGGTGGCACAGATTCCACAGTGTTCACACAAACCAATAGCTGTACCACCATTGCACCCAGTGCCTCCTGTGATGTCGACGTAACGTTCGCACCGTCCACGGAAGGAACCCGCAACGCTACTCTGATCATCCAGTCTACCGACGCCGAAACACCGTCTGTGGACGTTGGGCTGACCGGCCGTGGAGTCCTGGCACCGGTTCCCGAAATCGGCGTCAATCCGGAGTCCATCGACCTTGGCCGGATACTCCTCGGTGAATCCGCCAGTGCGGAAGTGACCGTATCCAACAGTGGCAACGCTGCTCTGCAGATCGACAGCATTGTACTGGAAGGCGCGAACGCGGCCGACTTCACCCAGTCGACAGACTGTACCACCGTCGCGGCCGGCGAGAGCTGCGCTGTTCAGGTAGCCTTTACCGCAGCCTCGGTAGGCGTGAGCAACGCCAACCTGGTGATCCGTTCCAGCGATTCCGAGAATCCGGAGATCCAGGTTCCGGTCACTGCCGAAGCGTATGAGCAGACCGGAAATCCGACCCTGGAACTGTTGCTGGGCCTTGAAGGCTCAACCCTGATCAAAGCTACCGGCGGCACACTGCCTCTGACTGGCAGCATTGCCACACTCCTTGATCTTGCTTCTGGCACGTTCGAAGCGGACCTGGATGTTGAGCCAACCTCTGGCAACTTCTCCATCAAACTCCTGTTCAGCAAGATCCACGCATCTGCAAACGTTGAGTTTGAACAGGCTGAAGTAACCACCGGTTCTCTGGTCGACGGCAAGCTGACGGCGAACTCTCACCTGTACGTGAAGGTGCCCAAGGTTGCCATCAAACTGTTCGGCCTGCCGGTGAAGATTGGTGGTGGCGAAGAGTGCCAGACCAGCCAGCCAGTTGATATCCAGCTCACTTCCGTTGAAGGCTCCAACTTCTCGCCTGCCACCGGCGGCACGGTAAGCGGTGTCTATGAGCTGCCGGCACTGGAGAACTGCGGCTTGCTCACAAGCTTGCTGAATCAGTTCATGACAGGCCCGGGCAACACCATCGATCTGGAGCTGACTCCAGAGTAGTAAGAACTTCCGGCAATGCCGGAGGCGGGTCCATGGCCAGCGCGGCTGGCCGTGGACCTCATACGCAGTAAAAACAAAATCAAAAAAGGAACAATGCAATGAAAAGCCTGAAAAGAAATCTGCTAGCACTGGCTATCATCGGCGCGCCGTTTGCCGCGCAGGCAGAACTTAAACCAATCGACGATGCTCAGATGGGCAGCATCACCGGTCAGGCCGGTGTCACCATCGAGCTCGAAACCAAAGTAAACATTGGTGAATTCAGATATACCGATGAAGGCTCTCTCGCCATCAAGGACATCAGCATCGGCGGTGCTGGCGCCGGCTATGAAGATGAGATGTTCAAAGACATCGAGATTGGCAGAAGCCTGGCCTTCAAGGATTACACCGACCTGATCGACAATATCAAGATCGAGATCGACGTTGCCGCGGATGGCGACGCCATCATCAACGTACTGCCAATCACCGCAGCTCCTATCGATTTTGGCGTGACAACCGGTGAATGGAGCCTGCAGGGCAACACAGACTCCACGCTGCTGGCAAGCAACTTTTCAATGAGGGGTATCTTCAACAAGGTCGGCATCACGGTGGATACCGCGACCGACAAGCTGACCCTGGACACAAAGGTCGGTATTTCCGATCTGGATATCGATGTCGACTTCCTCGCGATCGGTATTCGTGACCTGCAGCTCACCAAGAATACCTATCTCGAAAAGGTTGCTGACAAAGCAACTGGCGGCAATGGCCCGACCATTCTGGATGCCGCCGCGGATATCGTTGTGGAGGTCTATAAAGACCAACGCTTCGGCAGCTCGGACGATTCCCTGGCGATTGATCTGCAGCAGTTTGACGCAGACATGAAGATTGGCCAGGTTCTGGTGGGCGGAACCAGCATCGGTTCCCTGACACTGGACAACCTCTCTGTGCAGAACACCCGCATGAGAATCTACGGTCACCAGTAATGCACCGAGGGCCCGTTCCGGGCCCTCACTCTGCCAACCCGGCGGCGCGTTTCATTTCCAGATCCAGATCGTTCTCTGCCAAAGGCTCTGAACTGATCAATTCAATCCGCGATTGTTCTCCCGGCTCACAGGGCTGAACGGTCAACGCACCTTCCACCTGATTGATCACGCGCCAACCATCCAGGGTATGCACGACGGCCTTGAACCGCACCAGGCGTTCGTCCATCGCCGTTGCCAGTAGAGACGCCTCAGAGAATTGAATTTCCGGGTGGATGCGCCAGCCCAGGCTGTAATGCCCCTGACCACGGTTGGGCATCCACTGCCATGGCTGCTCGTCCAGAGACGGTGCCGGGGGGCGAAGATCAAGTGCAGCACGCTGTTGATGGGCAGCCGGGCTGGATACCGGCTGACGCTCCATCTCACCGTCCAGCCACCCGGGCGCCAAATGCCCCTGGCTTGTCGTGTAAACGGCACGCTTCGTCAGGGGCAGCGTGGCAACCCAGTCTTCAAACGCCGAGAGTTGCTGTGCCGTGCACAGATCCGATTTGTTGGCGACCAGAATATCGGCAGCTTCGATCTGATCCCGGAACTGCACATTCTCAAGCACCTTCGGGTTCTCGAGCTTGCGTGGATCCACCAGAGTAATCACCGGCCCCAACGCCAGGACATCCTGATAATGCTCTCCGGTCAGGGTATCGAGAATCTGGGAAGGATGACCAAGGCCCGTGGGCTCAATCAGCAGACGATCCGGCTTGGCTCTGGCAATCAGCTGGTTCAGGCCGATCTGCATGGGCAGCCCCGCGACGCAGCACATGCAGCCACCCGGCACCTCGCGCACCACCGCCCCCTCGGTCTCCAGGATGGCACCATCAATGCCCACCTCGCCGAACTCGTTCACCAGTACCGCCCAGGTTTCCCCTTCCGGC
Organism: Marinobacter sp. C1S70; assembly: GCF_000475355.1. Taxonomy (NCBI): domain Bacteria; kingdom Pseudomonadati; phylum Pseudomonadota; class Gammaproteobacteria; order Pseudomonadales; family Marinobacteraceae; genus Marinobacter; species Marinobacter sp. C1S70. The sequence continues at coordinate 10,535 of NZ_AXBW01000065.1, forward strand.
TTCTGGCGTAGCAGGTCCAGAATGGCAGTGGTTTTGCCAACGCCAAGAAACCCCAGAATCAGGTTGGTGGGAATCGGTCGGGAAATGCTGGACATAATTCGGGCCTCAAAAACGTTATACTATAACAACATTGACCAGACCGGGCTACGCCCGACTAAGGAGGAGTTAATGCCAAGACTGTTCTTCGGGCTGGAAATTCCTGAGTCGATCAAGACCAGCGTCTTAACGGTAAAAACTGACATTAAAGGTGCCCGCTGGCAAAGCGAAGCCCAGCTTCACCTAACCCTGGCGTTTCTGGGAGAGGTGGAGAGCGAACAGGTTACCCAGGCTCGGGATAACGCCAGAAAGGTGGCCCATACGCCTTTTGAGCTGGAAGCCGCCGGGCTGGGTTGCTTCGGCAAGGAGGAGAGCCCGAAAATCCTATGGGCGGGGGTCTCCCCCGAGGCAGAACTGAGGGGACTGCAACGCACCCTTGCCCAAAGGCTCATCAACGACGGCTTCACTCTGCAGAATCCTTCATTCAAACCTCACATCACACTGAGCCGCTTTCGGGCTGGCGCGGGCTCGGTGGCCGAGCTGATCGAGCGTTATCGGAGCACCCGGTTTGGCAGTTGGTCGGTTCAGGAGTTTGCGCTGTTTGAAAGTACTCCAGGCCAGAGCGGCTCTGTCTATACCGTGCTGGAACGCTATCCGTTAAACGCCTGAAGCTTCAGGATTGCTCAAGTCGGTTTGCCTCGTAGTCCTCAATCAAGGCTCTGGCGAGAACCCAGTCCTCGTCAGCCACATGCACGTTGGTAAAGCCGGCAGCGCCGATTTCGCCCAGTGCACCCTGCAGGTAATGCCCGCCAACGTGCGCCTCTATGTGATTGGCCCTCAGCAGGCCAGCTATGATGTGAGCTTCGGTAATATCCCGGGCCCGATAGGCTATTTGCAAAACGGCGCACTCCTATATGCTTAACGCTGTTTCGACTATAGTCGTCCACATGCCCTGTGTCTCGCGCCCCAAGGATTGTCCATGCTCTGGTTTCTGCTCGCTGTCGTTACTCTTGTTGTCCTGATCACACTGCTGATCTTCCGGGTAAAGGATCTTTCCGAGTACGACGGCCAGGACTGGGTTATCAAGGAAGTTGCTCCAAACCCGGCTCATGATGAGGTCATCGAACGCATCAAGGACATGGGGCGCGCCTCCCGCGGACTGAAGGGCAAAGCCCGGCTGATCGCCCTCCGCAACCATCTGGACAGCCTGGGTGAAGGCGTGGATATCGAATCGGACATCCGGCATCAGGATCATCCACGTGGCGAATGGATATTGGCGCCCGGGGCCGATTCCCGCCGACGTGTGCTCTATATTCACGGCGGTGCCTGGGCTGCTGGCAGCCCTCGCAGTCACCGGGCGATTACCGACCGTTTTTCCCGGATTGCCAATGCTGCCGTTTTTGCGGTTGATTACCGGCTCATGCCCGAACACCGGTTCATGGATGGCATTCGGGACTGCCGCCAGGCCTATGCATGGCTGCTGAATCATGGCCCGGACGGCGAAGCGCCCGTCGACTTTATGGTGGTTGCCGGAGACTCGGCGGGCGGCAGCCATACCCTGTCACTGCTGGCGTGGATTCGCGACAATGGCCTGCGGCAGGCCGATGCCGCCGTTGCCCTGTCACCCTCCACGGATCTCACGCTGACGGCGCCTAGCAATCGCGAGAATATTCGCACGGACCCACTCCTGGGCCCGGTGTTTGGTGGTTTGTCCAAAATCCCGCTGCCCGTGTTGTGGTGGGGAACACTTGCCGCGTTCAGACTCTCTCCCACCAACCCGGTTGCATCACCTCTGCGGGGTGAGCTTAACAAGCTGCCACCCGTGCTTATCCACGCAAGCACCACGGAAATGCTGCTGGACAACGCCACGCGTTACGCCGCCAAGGCAAAAGCCCAGGGTTCACCGGTGGAGCTTCACACCTGGCAGAACATGGTGCATGTATGGCACATCTTCACGCCACTGCTGCCTGAGGCAGACGAGGCATTCGACGACATCGCGGCTTTTCTGAAGAAAGTGGAACAACCTTAGTGGGCTGGTGCCGGCATTACTCTGCCGGCTTTCGCCTGACGTACAGCACCTTATGGACTCGGGCAACGACCGTTCCTGCCTCGTCCACAACGTCGACATACCACTCCGGCAGGTACTTGTCGCCATCAGCGGTGGCTTCGCGTATTTCCTCGAGACGCGCATCGGTCAGCTCGAAGCGGGCCTTTACCACGCCCTTGCCGGGGCGGATAAAATCAATACTCGCGGACTTGTCCCACACGATGTAATCGTTGCCCAGTCGGCGCATCAGTAACAGCATATACATTGGGTCAACCATGCTGTAGAGAGATCCGCCGAAGTGCGTGCCCACGTAGTTGGTGTTGTACCAGTGCTGACGCATTTCCACCGTTGCAGAGCTGAAGTCATCAGCAATGTGAGTGACTTTAATACCTGCCCCCAGGTAAGGGGCGAAAGTAGAGAGCACTCTGCGCAGGGCGCCGGCACTGGCAAACCAGCGGCGAATGGTTGAATTCATAGGAACATCCAAACGGTTGAGAATCAGCCTGAAAACTGTGTAGCTGGCTATCCTCTTACAGCCACACTGCATTTTCAACGAAAATTCATACGACCGTTTGAATTATTTAGACTGGAAACATCAAGGTTTCACATTGAACCACTGGGGATAGTTCAGCAGGCAGTACAGTGCGAGCATGTCATAAACCGCATGCCAGACCATCACCATGGGCAAGCTGCCCCATACCAGGTAAGCGCCACCAAGAATCAGGCCCAGACACGTCGCTACCAGAAAATAGGTAAACGACACATAGTGCACCAACCCGAACAACACAGAGGCCGCCAGTAAGGCTGTCCAGGGCCCGGTGTGCTGCATTAGCCAGCCCTGCACTGCACCACGAAACAACAGTTCTTCCCCCACCCCGGCGAGCAGGCACAAGGTCAGCAATACCGGCCAGCGATAACTCGCCGCGAAACGGTAAAGGGCCTGCATTTGCGAACCAAGATCATCAGGGAACAGCCAGGAGAGCTGAGTCAGCAGCAATAGCACAAGGTAGGTGGTGCCAGCGCCCAGGATCCCATACAGCAGGATTTCCAGCAGATTCAGGCCGTTCAGCATTAACGGAATATCGAACAGCCAGATCGCGATCCAGCCTACCAAACCAATACCGCCCTGAAACAACAGGGCGGCGGTGATGGATAGTTTGGCGCGACCTTGGGCCATAACTCAGTTTTCGAACAGGCCCTTGACCGGGAACAGATCGTCGTAGGCGGGCGCCTGCTTCTGGGCCTTGGCCTGGAAGGATTTCATCATGTCCGTAGGGCGGAACATGCCGGACTGCCATGTGGCCATGTAGCGGAGGCTGTCTTCTACGCTGTGATCGCGGCTGAAGTTGATCATTTCTTTACAGCCGGTCACCGCCAGCGGCGAATTGGCAGCGATCTGGGCGGCAATGGACATCACGCCCTCAAGCATCGCTTCCTGAGTCTCGTATACCGAGTTCACGAAACCCAGGCGATGGGCTTCTTCAGCACCGAATTTGCGGCCCGTATAAGCCAGCTCACGCACCACGCCCTCAGGCATCAGTTTAGGCAGCCGCTGCAGCGTGCCCACATCAGCTGTCATGCCCAGCTCGGTTTCCTTGATTGTGAAATAGGCATCGGAGGTGCAATACCGGCTGTCAGCAGCGCACACCAGGTCCAGAGCCCCACCAATACAGCCCCCGTGCACGGCAGCCAGCACCGGCAGACGTACTTTCTCCAGAGAGCTCAGAGTATCCTGCAGCTGCAGTACGACTCTTCGCAGGTTCTCCGCCATACGGCCAGGGTCACCACTCATGGGCACGGATTTCGGATCCGAGAACACGCCCAGATCCATGCCTGCGGAAAAGTGCTTTCCGGTCGAGGAGATCACAATCACCCGGGCATCGGTATTAGCTTCAATGTCCTGAACGCAGCGCGGCAGCTCCAGCCAGAATGCCTTGTTCATGGTATTCAGCGCCTCGGGGCGACTGAACTGAACGTGGGCGATGTGGTCTTTTACTTCAATATTGAAACTTTCGTAGTTGGCGAGTTCAGACATGATGGATCCCGTATCATCTGAGAGCATGGTTTCGTATTATTAGGGTGCACATTACCGCGAAACGAGGCACGATGGAATTCACTTTCCTTGGCACATCGGCCGGAACACCAACCCGGTCACGCAACGTCACCGGCCTGGCGCTTTGCCTGTCGGGGCCCAAACCCTGGTATCTGGTGGACTGCGGTGAAGGCACCCAGCACCAGCTGATGCGCACACGGTATTCGGTGATGCAGTTGCGCGCCATTTTCATCACCCACATCCATGGTGACCACATCTTCGGGCTACCGGGCTTGCTTACCAGCGCTTCCATGCTGGGTCGCACCGAGCCTCTGGACATCATTGCGCCGCCACAGGTACGCCGGTTTATCGATGCGGTCATCGAAAACAGTGACTCCAGCCTGAGTTATCCGTTGAACTTCATCAACTCGGAAGCTCCGGGTTTTTACTGGCAGGATGACCATTTGGGTGTTACCAACGTGGCGCTTTCACACCGGGTACCTTGCCGGGCCTACGTATTCACAGAGCGCAACCTGGAACGTCAGCTGCAAAAGGAGAAACTGGTTGCTGATGGCATAGAGCCTGGCCCTCAATGGGGTGACCTGCAGAAAGGCAAAGATGTTCTACTGGATGATGGGCGCCTGCTGCGTAGCGACGATTACACTCACATTCCCAGAACCGCGCGAAAAATCATTGTCGGCGGTGACAACGACACCCCGGAACTGCTGAAAAATGCCTGCCAAGGCACCCACGTCTTGATTCACGAGGCCACCTACACCCAGGATGTCGCAGACCGGGTTGGCCCCTGGCCCCAACACAGCTCGGCGCAGCAGGTGGCCCGGTTCGCACAGGCAACGAAGCTGCCCAATCTGGTACTCACCCACTTCAGCTCCCGCTACCAATCGGCCCCGGGTGGCACACCGCACATCAATCAGCTCGCCGCCGAGGCGTTGCAGCATTACACGGGCCACCTTTTCCTGGCCCGGGATTTTGACACCTACCGTCTGGAGAAAGACTTCCAGCTACACAAAGTTGATCACAGCTAATCAGTCGCTATTCTGGCCTGGCGGCAGTACCACCCATTCAGGGTCTTCAAATTCACCCAAAGGCCGAATCTCAACAAACGGAGCGGCGCTTTTAATGATCTCCGCGATCCTCGGGTCCTTCCGGGCATCCATGGCATCGCGGTCGGCCTTGCTGTCCCAGCTGGCGATAGCGATCAACTTGTTCGGCTCACCAATCTTTCGGTGTAGTTCGGTACCACGGGCACCGGGCGCCTGCTGAATCAGCTCACTGGCCCGGACCCAGGCATCGGCATACTCCTCGGCAGAGTGCCCGTCTTTCACCGTGACCTCGAAAATATACTTCATCGCATCCTCCCGATTTGCAGCATCCTGAGGTCATGGTCCAGACTTGAAGAGTACAGATCAAATTCTGACCACAGGAGACGGACGCATGTATCAGAAAATACTGGTTCCCGTCGATCTTGCCCATCTCGACAAGATACCCAAAACCCTGAACACCGCCATCGACATGGCCAAACACTACCAGGCCAGCCTGTGCTACGTGACAGTCACCAACAGTACCCCGGGAGCCGCGGCCCACAACCCGAAGGAACTGGCAGACAAACTCACGGAGTTTGCCGAGGAACAGGGTAAGAGCCACGGCATTCAGACCGAATCCAGGGTGCTGGAATCGGTCGATACCGCCGTTGAGCTGGATAAAATACTACTGGGCGCGATCAAGGATACCAAGGCCGATCTGGTAATCATGGCCTCCCATGCACCGGGCCTCGGCGACACCCTGCACCTTTTGCGGTCTAACGGGGCAGAAATCGTCAAACACAGCGACATTTCGGTGTTCGTGGTTCGCTGAGCCTTGCGGTAGACTGGCCGGACATTCACAGGGAAGTCACCAATGTCCGCACCGCTTGTTTTTGCTGTTATCGCCAGTGCCCTGATTGGCGGCTCGCTGTTCTATTTGTTTTTCTACCGCAACTGGCGACGCCAACGCGAACTGCAACAACCGTTTCCTGCGCAATGGAGACAACACCTCCAGAGCAGTGTCCCCCTCTACAACCGGCTCGCCGACAGCCACAAAACCCGGCTGGAGAATCTGGTGCAGCTCTTTATCTCGGAGAAGGAATTCTACGAATGTGCCGGTTTTGAAATCGATGACCGGGTGCGAGTGACCATTGCCGGCCATGCTTGCCTTTTACTGCTTGAACGCGGGTTTTACGAATACGATGACGTCAAAAGCATCCTGGTCTATCCCGATATCTACCGAGTAAAGGACACCGAAAGCGATGGCCTGGTGGTCAGCGCCAGTGACGAAACCCGGGCCGGAGAGGCCTGGTCCCACGGCCGGGTGATTCTGGCCTGGAGCCAGTGTGAACAAGCCAGCGCCAATCCTCATGGCCCGCACAATGTGATTCTCCATGAATTCGCCCATCAGCTGGACTACCTGGATGGCACCGCGGACGGCGCGCCACCACTGAGTGGCGATGAGGCGGCGCACTGGCAGAAAACCATGACCGAAGCCTGGGACCACCTGCAGCATCGACTGGAACACCACCACAAACCCTGGCTTGACCCCTACGGCGCCACCGAACCAGCCGAGTTTTTCGCGGTGCTGACCGAGGCCTTCTATCAACAACCGCAGCACTTGAAACGTGAACAACCTGACGTCTACGCTGCCCTGTGCCGTTTTTACCGGATCGACCCGGAGCACATGCGTGCCTGCCTGCCTTGATGATCAGCCGCCTGGGCCGTTTCCCTTGACGCCGAGACGATCCAGGTACAGATGCAGCTCTTCCTCGCTGATATTCACGTATTCCAGTACCCGGCCATAGAGCATCACGGTAGGTACATTACGCCCGCCCAATTCCTTCTGGGTCTCGCTCAGGACGTAAAGTATCGTCCGTTCCGTTTTTGTGAGACCATCCCGCGCATCGGGGATCACCTCGTCTATTCCGCGTAAACTGCTCATATTTCTGAATCCGGTAAGCTGCCCATGGAAATCAAAGTCAATTATCTCGAAAACCTGAGGCTTGAGGCCAAGTTTGACGATTTCACCGTCATCTCAGACCAGCCCGTCCGCTACAAAGGCGATGGCTCGGCGCCCGGCCCGTTTGACTACTTCCTGGCCTCATCCGCCATGTGCGCAGCCTACTTTGTGAAGGTTTACTGCAATGCCCGGGATATTCCCACAGACAACATCCGACTGTCGCAGAACAACATTGTAGACCCGGAAAACCGCTACAAGCAGATTTTCAAGATTCAGGTGGAACTGCCGGAAGACATTTCCGACAAGGATCGCCAGGGCATCCTCCGCTCCATCGACCGCTGCACCGTCAAAAAGGTGGTGCAAACCGGCCCGGAGTTCCAGATTGAAGTGGTGGAAAACCTGGACGAAGACGCCCAGGCCCTGCTCACCGCAGCCCCGGGCGGCGACGGCAACACCTATATCGAGGGCAAGGATCTGCCCCTGGAGCAGACCATTGCCAACATGACCGGCATCCTCTCGGATCTCGGCATGAAGATCGAGATTGCCTCCTGGCGCAACATCGTGCCCCACGTGTGGTCTCTGCACGTGCGCGACACCGCGGCCCACATGTGCTTCACCAACGGCAAGGGTGCCACCAAGGAAGCCGCCCTGTGTTCGGCCCTGGGTGAGTTTATCGAGCGGCTGAACTGCAACTTCTTCTACAACGACCAGTACTTCGGCCAGGACATCGCCAACAGCGAGTTCGTGCACTACCCGAACGAGAAATGGTTCCAGCCCGGCCCGGAAGGCGAGCTGCCGGACGGCATTCTGGATGACTACTGCCAGGAGATTTTCAATCCGGACGGCGAACTACTGGGCACGCACCTGTTCGACACCAACTCGGGCACGCCCGAGCGTGGTATCTGCAGCATTCCGTATGTGCGTCAGTCAGACGGAGAGACAGTTTACTTCCCCTCCAACCTGATCGAGAACCTGTACCTGAGCAACGGCATGAGCGCCGGTAATACCCTGCAGGAAGCGCAGGTACAGTGCCTGTCAGAAATCTTCGAACGGGCAGTCAAGAAAGAGATCATTGAGAACGAAATCGCCCTGCCGGATGTTCCCGAGAGCGTGTTGGCCAAGTACCCGGAGATTGTCGAAGGTATCAAGGCCCTGGAAGAACAGGGCTTTCCGGTACTGGTGAAAGATGCCTCCCTGGGCGGTCAGTTTCCGGTGATGTGCGTCACCCTGATGAACCCCAAAACAGGCGGTGTGTTTGCTTCCTTCGGTGCACACCCCAGCTTCCACGTTGCCCTGGAACGCAGTCTGACCGAGCTGCTGCAGGGTCGCAGCTTTGAAGGTCTGAACGACCTGCCGGCGCCCACCTTCAACTCCATGGCGGTGACCGAGCCCAATAACTACGTTGAACACTTTATCGATTCCAGCGGCGTGGTGTCCTGGCGCTTCTTCAGCGCCAAATCCGACTACGATTTTGTGGAATGGGATTTCTCCGGCAGCAACGAAGAAGAAGCCGACACCCTGTTCGGCATCCTCGCGGACATGGGCAAGGAATGCTACATGGCGGTGTTCGAAGATCTCGGCGCGCCGGTCTGCCGAATCCTGGTGCCGGGCTATTCCGAGGTGTATCCGGTGGAAGACCTGGTGTGGGACAACACCAACATGGCCCTGGAATTCCGCGAAGACATCCTCAACCTGCACCGTTTGAGTGAAGACGAACTGGCCAATCTGGTACAGCGCCTGGAAGAGGCCGAGCTGGATGTGTACATGACCATCGTCACCCTCACCGGCATCGAATTCGATGAAAACACCGTGTGGGGCCAGCTCACCATTCTGGAACTGAAACTGCTGATCTACCTGGCATTGGGCGAGCTTGAAGAGGCCCAGGAGCTGGTGGAGATGTTCCTGCAATTCAATGACAACACCGTTGAGCGCGGCCTGTTCTATCAGGCCATGAACGCGGCTCTGGAAGCCACGTTGAACGAAGAACTGGAACTGGACGACTACCTGTACAACTTCCGCCGGATGTTTGGTGACGAGGTAATGGATGCCGTAGTGGGCTCGATTAACGGTACGGTCCGCTTCTTTGGCCTGGAAGAAACCGGCATGGACCTGCGCGGTCTGGACCGGCACCTGAAGATGATCGAGAGCTACAAGAAGCTGCACGCGGCCAGGGCCCGCAAAGCCGGACTCTGACCGCTGCGGGGCAGATGCGGTGCCCTCAAGGCGCCGCTATCCCGCCACTATCGTTTCAAAACCGCCATAAATCAGGCGTTTGCCATCAAAGGGCATAGGGTTCACATCGGGATGCAGGCGTGGATCATCCATGATTTTCGGCATGGCGTGGTCCCTGATCGCCCGCGAGGGCCACTCTATCCACGAAAACACCACGGTTTCCTCCGGCTGGCACTTCACGACCATCGGAAATGAGGTCGTTTCGCCCTCTGGCACGTCATCCCCCCAACACTCGACCATTTTCAGTGCGCCATATTCCTTGAACACCGCGGCGGCATCACTGGCGTGTTTGATGTATTTTTCCTTGTTAGCGGTTGGCACGGCAGCCACAAAACCATCGATATAGCTCATGATCTGTCTCCCTATTCAATCCTTCGGTGGTAGTTCCCGCACCGGCCGCACTTCAATGCTGCCAAAGCGAGCTGGTGGAATCCGGCTGGCCAGGTGCAGGGCTTCATTCAGGTCTCTGGCTTCCAGCAGATAAAAACCCGCCAATTGCTCTTTGGTTTCAGCAAATGGACCGTCGGATATCAATACTTCATCATCCCGAACCTGCACGGTGGTCGCCGTGTCCGTTGGCTGCAGAGGCTGTCCGGCCACATAGTTTCCCTGTTCGGTAAGCCGCTCGACTCCAGCCACGCACTCCTGATTCAGATCATGCCATTCCTGATCAGTCATGGCGTTGATAATGCTCTCCTGGTAGTACACCAGAGCCACATATTTCATCTATCTTCCTCCCTGTACTTTCCAGACGCGGTCTCGCCTGGCTCCTTAGATAAGTCGCTCGACAATCGTGGAAATCGACACAGACAAACATCTTTTTTACACGGGAAAACTCAATTCCCGAAGCCTGCGTTCCAGAAAGCGCCGTTCCGGGGTTTGTGTCGCCATTGCTAACGCACGCTGGTAGGCGTGAGCAGAAGCATCCACATCCCCTGCCCTGCGCAGGAGATCGGCCCGGGCGGCGTGAAACAGGTGATAGGACAGAATTTCCTTGTTGCCCACCAGCCCATCCAACAGAGCCAAACCGGCCTCCGGGCCATCACACATGGCTACGGCAACCGCGTGGTTCAAGGCGACAACCGGTGACGGGTGCTGGCGATATAGAGCCGCGTAAAGTCGCGAAATGCGGCGCCAATCTGTTTCATTGGAATCGTCAGCGCGGGCATGCACTGCCGCTATGGAAGCCTGCAACGTGTATGGCGAAGCTGGCGTTAGCGTCAGTGCCTGTTCTAGCCACTTCAGCCCCCGGTCAATCTGGCTCCGATTCCACAGAGAACGATCCTGCTCCTCCAGCGTAACCAGATTGCCATTCTCGTCATCCCGGGCACCGCGGCGGGAATCGTGCAGCAGCATGAGCGCCAGCAAGCCAAACACTTCCCCTTCGGGCAACAAACGAGTCAGATTCTCAGTGAGCCGAATGGCTTCATCCGACAGGCTCATGTCGGTGACCGACTCACCATCACTGCGGGAATAACCTTCATTGAATACCAGATAAATCACTCGCAACACACCGGGCAAGCGTTCTGGTAGTTGCCGGCGCTCTGGAACCTCGTAGGGAATCCGGGCCTCTCGAATTTTTTTCTTGGCACGAACAATTCGCTGAGCCAGAGTCGTCGGCTTCTGCAACAGGGCTCGGGCAACCTGCTCGGTGGTCAAACCGCACATCTCCCTGAGAGTCAGAGCAACACGGGCATCCAGGGACAACGCAGGGTGACAACAGACGAAAAGCAGTCGTAACTGGTCGTCCTCAATGGCCTGCCAATCATCGCAGTCTGCGCCTTCTTCCTGCTCGCCTACCAGGTGAGCGTATCGTCGGGCGGTCTGTCCACGGCGAATGTGATCAATGCCTTTGCGGCGGCCGGTTCGGATAAGCCAAGCCACCGGGTTTTCCGGAATACCTTCGCCTGGCCATTGCCGGACCGCCGCCGCAAAGGCCTCTTGCATGGCTTCCTCAGCCAGCTCAAAACTGCCCAGCAGGCGAATAAGCGTAGCCATTACCTGCCGGGACTGATCCCGGTATATCCGGGCAATCGCCGGGTTATCTGCTGGCACCGTACCCTCCTGTGTGGATCACCTGCTTGCCGATCACCCGGATAGCCTCAGGCCGGCAGGTTGCGTGAAACGGGGTTTTACCGGCCACGTCGCCATCCACCGTTACCGTCTTGGCGCGGGTGGTTTCTACGTGGCACCACTTGCCCTTGATCTGGATGACGGTGCTGGTCCGGCGCGGCGTCTTGCGGTTCAGGCGCACCATCAAAAATGCAAGTAACAGCTGCGGCAACGGGCGCGGTTTAACGGCAATGACATCCAGCAAACCATCGTTCGCAGAGGCCTCTGGTATTTCATGGCCGCCACCGAAATAGGCCCCCGTGGCAACGGCAATCGATAGCCAACGCCCCCCCAGATTAGAACGATCAGTACGTATATGGGCGTGGAATCCCCGCTGGGCACCCAGTTGTCGGAACAGTGTGGCCATGTAACTGAACTTTCCAAGAAACCTTTTGGTGGGTGAACTGGCCTGGCGTGAAGGCAAAGTGCCCAGGCCAATGTGGGCCACGTTGAGATAGATGCGGTCATCAAACTCCGCCACATCAATCATCTCGGCGCTACCGTCCGCCACCAGACGGGCCACCTCTGCCGGTTCAGACGGAATACCCAGGTTGCGAGCAAAATCATTAGCGGTTCCCGAGGGAAGAACCGCGAGAGTCGCGCCGGTGCGCAGGCAAAGTCCGGCCACACCGTTCACAGTGCCATCCCCACCCGCGGCCAACAATACGTCGTTGCCAGTCACCAGGCGCAGCCACTGTTCAGATTCATCCAGCCTGCATTCGGTTACGTTCTCGATTCCCTGCTCGCGCAGATGCGGCAACCAGAAATCCGCATCCCGGCAGCCATCACCGGAACCAGGGCTATCCACCAGCCAATACGCCATACCATTCCCTCTGGAGAAAGAAACTGTCCCCTTCATTTGATAGCATGGCTGATCGATTTCTTCATGCAGGAAGCATTACCGTATGGCAACGCGCATTACTCTCCATTACTGCACTGGCTGTAACTGGATGCTGAGATCCGCCTGGATGGCGCAGGAACTGCTGACCACCTTCGACGGCATGGTCGACGAGCTCACCTTGAAACCCGGCTCCGGCGGCATCTTTGAAGTCTGGGTAAACGATACCCGAATCTGGTCCCGCAAGGAGCAAGGGGGCTTCCCCGATATCAAGCAACTGAAACAGCTGGTGCGGAATCAGATTGCCCCGGAGCACTCACTGGGGCACTCAGACAAGCCGGTGTAGTACATCTACGAGGGTGGCTACCCGCTCCCGCACCTTTTCGCTACCATACGCCACCCTCAAAACGCCCGCCCGCTGCGCCATGCCCGTCTGCAGCTGCTGTTCGCCAGAGGTGATCCAGTTGATTTCTGCAGAGGCTTTCCCTTGTCCATCAACGCCTTATATACCGACTTGTCGGGCTACTACGATCTGATGTGTGCCGATATCGATTACCCGGCCCAGAGTCTCGGGATACAGCGGTTACATCAGCTATTTGGCAATGGCGGCAGGCGTCATCTGGATCTGGCCTGTGGCACCGGGCCGCACATCCGGCATTTCCTGAACCTCGGTTACCAGTGCGAAGGGCTGGATATTAATCAGCCCATGCTGGATGTAGCCGAGGAGCGTTGCCCGGAAGCCGTCTTCAGTGTTCGGGATATGTGCGAATTCCGGTTTGATAGTCCATTTGATCTGATTACCTGCTTCCTGTACTCCATTCATTACAGCGATGGTATCGAGAAGCTTCAGGGCTGTATCGAAAGCGCCCACCAGGCGTTATCAGCCAACGGATTGTTCTGTTTCAATGCCGTAGACAAGACCCGAATCAACAACAACCTGTATGTCAGCCACTCCGCCCGGCACGATGGCAGTGAGTTTACCTTTCGGTCTGGCTGGCATTACGTCGGCAGTGGTGAACGGCAGTCGCTCCGGCTTAGCATTGATCGCACCACCAATGGCATCAGTGAATCCTGGCAGGATGAGCACCCCATGGTGGCACTGAGCTTCCGGGAGCTGGCCACCCTGTTACAGCCCTGGTTCGACGTGACCATCTTCGAGCACGACTACGAACGCATCGTGCCCTGGGATGGCGAATCCGGAAACGCACTGTTTGTCTGCGTAAAGCGTTGAGCGTTACCGGATTTCGCTGAGAAGAATAGTGGTTAGTGCTTCATGCCGGCGTGGTCGTTCATCGCCGGGGCACCGTCAAGGGGGCGCACCATCAGTTCGATATTCAGGTCTTCCGCGCCATCAAAATCCAGTCTTACCGGAATTCTCTCGCCCTCAACCAGCGGCTCAGGCAGCCTTTCAAGCATCAGGTGATAACTGTGCGGCTTTAACTCCACGGTTTTGCCGGCGGGTATGAGAAGACCACCATCTACCGGCTGCATACGCATGACCCCCTCATGCATGGAAGTTTCGTGAATCGAAACGTTGCCGGCTCTAGGGGTTTCTGCGCCCACCAGGGTGATGGCCTGTTCACTGTGGTTGGTGATCGCCATATAGCCCACGCCCATGGGGGTACCCGGCGGTGTTGGCCGGCTCCAGGGGTGATTGATCTGTATCGGATGGCTCTGGTGGTCGTTACCGTGTGCGTGATCGGCGGCAAATGTGGCCGGGGCGACCAGGGCTGCGCCCAATGCCAGAGCAATCATGGATTGTTTCATTCGGCGTTCCTTGTTTTCTGACAAATGTCACTACTGTAGCGGCCGGCCGCGACCACTTCAAAGCCATCAGGAGCGACGAATGGTCGCAGGGGTATTGTCCGTGTTTGCCGTGTCAGTGAGCACCTGACGAACGTCCGCCATGGGCACCGGCCGGCTGAAATAGTAACCCTGGAAGCGCAGGCAGCCCATTTTGATCAAGGCCTGGGCCTGAGCCTGCTCTTCTACACCCTCAGCGATCAGACTCATGTTGTGGCTGCGGGCGATGGCGACGATGCTGCGCACCATATTGGCGGCTTTTTCATCTTCAACAATACCGTCCACAAAGCTTTTGTCGATTTTAAGCTCATCCAGAGGTAACTGGCGCAACAAGCTGAGGGAAGAATAGCCGGTTCCGAAATCATCCATGGCCAGGCGTATACCGTGGCTTCTCAGGTTGCAGATGGTTTGCAGCACCTGATCGAAATTGCCCATGAACAGCGTTTCGGTAATCTCCAGAACCAGAGAGGACGGCGAGACATCGTGGGTTTTCAGGGCGTTGAGTACTGTATCCACGAAGCCTGGCTGGCAGAACTGAATCACTGAGATGTTGATGGCCAGATCCAGCGGCTGTTGCACCTTGTCTATCAGTTGCCGGAATTCCCTCAGGCTGGTGTCCAGCACGAAGTTACCCAGAGGAATCATCAGACCGCTTTTCTCGGCCACATCCACGAATTCTGCCGGCGAAACGAATCCCAACTCTTCATCCTGCCAGCGCACCAAAGCCTCCAGACCAATGGTATCGCCTGCATCGTTCACCTGCGGTTGGTACACCATATAGAGAGCATGAGAGGCCAGGCCATAGCGCAGCCTCTGTTCCACGTTCAGCCGCCGTAGATAAGCGGTTTCCATTTCTGCCTTGTAGACGCAGACGGCATTCCGGCTTTGTTTGGCCTCATACAACGCCAGGTGGGCACTACGAATCAGCTTGCTGAGGGAGTCTCCGTCTTCGGGGTACCGGGCCACCCCGACACTCGCGCCCACCTGGAGACGAAGCCGGCCCACTTCGAAGATTTGGGCCAGATCTTCTACCAGCGCCCGGCAGGCATCGGTCAACGAGGGGATGTTGGTATTGGGGGTAACGATGGCGAATTCATCGCTCCCGAGCCTCGCCAGATCGTCGTGTCGTTCCGCCAACCGCTCAAGTCTTCGCCCGAATTCCACCAGGGTGTGATCCCCGTACTCCAGCCCAAAGCGGTCATTGATACCACTGAAGTTATCAATGTTGATCACCACCAGACTGAACGGCCTCGCCTGAGAAAGTCTGCCTTCCAATCGGTCCAGGAGCCCTGCGCGGTTTAACAGGCCGGTGAGATCGTCGTGTCGAGCCCGGTACAGTAACTCTTCCCGACGCTCTCCCTCGGCACGATCAATAACCCGGAACAACAGGTAGAGCAACCAGGCACCCAGTACAAAGCCAATCACGTAGGGTACGAGGGTTCCCATAAAATCGCGGTAAAGAGGGGCAAAACGCGTCTCGGACACTGTCCAGATCTGATACCGAGAGTCGAAGGTGGCGGCTGTCAGATAATCTCGCTGGTCGCGGGTCATATGAAAAGAAACCGCCTCCGGACTGGCCATGATATCCGCCATGGTCTTTCCGGTTCCCTCCTCGAATTCACGACGCTGTGCGCTCAAACGCTCCTCGTTGATCTGCGAGGCAGAATATCGCTCAGGCGTTGCGCCCTCTCGCGACATAAACTGGACGTATTTGTCTGCCTCCCGAAACAGGATGACACTGTCCTCGGGACCATCGTGCAGATCCTGCCCAAGAACTGAACCTTCGGCACCAATCTCCAGTCCGGCGGTCATTACTGCAACCACAGAACCATCGTCCGCTCGCAAGGCCTTTCGTATCGGGATTAACCAGGCACCAAGCGCATCCATATAATAAGTACGCCCTACCACCATCACATCCGACTCAAGGGCTTGCCTGAAACCTTCTGCGGTACTGGGGTTCTCCAGGAGATTGGGCAGGCGGCTGGTGTCCATATTGGTGCTGATACGAACCAGCGTGCCGTCCGGGCGGGCGAGGCCAAAACCAACGAGGGCCGGGTTAACCGAAAGGATACTGTCCAATAAAGGCATTTCCCTCCGCTCTTCCAGCGGTTCGCCACTGTCGAGGAGTTCGCGCCCAACGACATCAAGCACCAGCTCCTGAGTCCGGAACAGACTGTGAACGGATTGGGATATGAGCTCAGCTCTGGACAATTGATGCGCAGTTTCATCAGACAGGGTCTCCTGCCAGCGCTGCTGGAGAGACACCCCTAAAAGCGCAACGCCGACGATTACGATCAGAAAATACAGCGTCCAGATATTGCGTTTCAGAGCCGCCAAGTAGTCAGTCCATTTGTCCCGGTGAATGGGTTAATTTCGCTAACCATGATTATAGGATGACGTTGCAAATACGCACCCTGTTTTGACACAACCTTACCAAAAAAGATGATGCCAAAAGGAACTTTGCCGTCGTTATCCAGACAATCTGTTCATCTGGCGTTCATGCCGGATAGGGTTTACTGAGGCTAGAATCAAAATCAAAGCCAACGGCAACCAGGCGGAAAAGGAGCCAGACAATGAATGTAATGTCCGTGCTGAACCAGATCATGAACCAGGCCCAGGGCGGTCAGTCCCGCCAAGGCAGCCAGGGTGGAACGAACGTAAACCAGATGATGGGCAACCTTGGCAACCAGCTGTCCGGAGGTAAAGGCAGCAGTGGCATTGACGTAAAAAGTCTTCTGGGCGGCGGAGCACTGGGGCTTATGCTGGGCTCCAAGCGCGGCCGGAAAATGGGCGGCAAGGCACTGAAGTATGGCGCCCTGGCCGGCGTCGGCGTACTGGCATGGAAGGCCTATCAAAACTACCAGAGCAACAACCAGGGCCAGGCACAGCCCGCCCCGGTGCAACAGGGCCAACCCCTTGAGCAGTTGCAGGGAGCCGACCAGGAGCGTCGTGGTCTGGAAATTCTCCAGGCCATGATTATGGCCGCCCGTGCCGATGGCCATATCGATGCCAATGAAAGGCAACTACTGACTCAGGAAATCGAGCGACTGGGCCCGGACGACGAACTCCAGGCCTGGATCCAGCAACAATTCGACGCGCCACTGGATGCCAGTGCTCTGGCACACAACGCCGATTCGCCCCAGGCCGCCCGGGAAATCTATGTCGTCAGCGCGGTGATGATTGACGAGCAGAATCCCATGGAGCGCGCCTGGCTGGAACAACTGGCCGGTGCCCTGAAGATAGAACCCAATCTGGCCAGGGAGCTTGAACAACAAGTGCTGGCTGCCAGTTAATCAATCACAGCAGAAGGCACCGGCCACCCCGGTGCCGAATCAGCGTCAGGCCTTCTTCACAAACTCCGACTTGAGCTTCATGGCCCCCACACCATCAATCTTGCAATCAATGTCGTGATCGCCATCCACCAGGCGGATGTTCTTGACCTTGGTTCCCACCTTCACCACCAGGCTGGAACCCTTCACCTTCAAATCCTTGATTACGGTGACGGTATCGCCATCCTGCAGCTCATTGCCATTGGCATCACGAACCACCTTGCCTGCTTCAGCCGCTGCCTGCTCGGCCTCCGTCCATTCATGGCCGCACTCCGGGCACACCAGCTGAACGCCATCTTCGTAGGTGTATTCAGAACTGCACTTGGGGCAAGGGGGCAACTGAGACATTATCATTTCCTGTTAACTGAATGAGCACAGGATTATACCACTATTGCCCCGGCGCCACCCTCGCCAGAATGTCCGGGCTCTCCGACAACGACAATGCCAGAATCACTCCTTCATTCGAAGCCGGAAAAATGCCCGTCAACGCCGTCACATTCACTTGGTGTGACACCATCAAAACGGGCGCGCCCTGCCCCAGGCTATTCACCAACTTGATGGTTTCACGGGTCTGTTGCGGGCCATCGCCCCGGTTGCGAAAAAATGAATTCAGAGCCGGCCACTCAGTCACTGGCCCCACATTCATTTCCTGGGCGGTCTCAAGACATCGACACCACTGGCTGGAAAACACCCTCGCCTCATCAATTCCATGTTCTGCCAGAAACGCTTTCCACGCCCGGGCCTGCTCACGCCCCGTGTCGCTCAGGTTCCTCTGGGTACTGCAATCTCCGAGCACAAACCCGACTGGATCACCGGTGCCTGGAGCCAGGGCATGACGCAGCATCAAAACGGCTCTCCCCTCTCTAAGGGCAGCCCAGGCGTCCTTTTCTGAGGCATGGGTTTGAGAAAACCCTAAAGCGCCGATGGCCATCAAACAAAACACAAACGCTTTCATAATGATTCCTCAAAGATTCCGTCAGCGCGCATATCGCGGCGGTATCACCAGTGCCAGATCTGTGTCATTGGGGGTTACTTTCCAAAAATTTCGAAGGCCATGGATGGCCTGAGAGAAGCGCACATGGATGATGGGATGAAC
>NZ_AXBW01000066.1:0-8651 GCF_000475355.1 Marinobacter sp. C1S70
CTCCTAAATAAACAAGCCCCAGCATCCTTGATGCTGGGGCTTTTTTATTTTGGATCGAGGCTCTCCTCTGCACTACAACGGCCCCCATGTGACAAGCTTGCCAACGGCAAGCGCAGGACGCGGGAGCGCAGCGACGGCGGGCCCAAAGGGCCGAAGGCCGACAGGCCTGAGCAATGTAGGTCATCGTCAGGCGCCTAATGCCTAAAAACCCCCGACAGCTTCGCTGTCGGGGGTTTTTTATTGCCTGCAGGAAAGCGAGCAGATATGACCCTGTGATCAGGCGCACAGTTACGCTCGGTAAATAGCGTTAGCATTCCCTCAAGACTGGCAGAAAAAAAGACTAAAAAGCCAGCTTCAGAGACACTCATCAATCATTCGATCATTGCCGTCAATAACAACAAACGGCGGGCAGGTATGGCTATGAGTACACGTAAAAGACTATTCCTCGCGCTGTCCATGGTGCTGTCTTCGGCTGCCCATGCAGATTTGCAGCCCATTTCTGATGCCGAGCTGTCCGAGGTGACAGGTCAGGCCTTTGTCTCCATAGACCGCCAGTACCATCCCGATCCCAACGAAAATACCTCCTATACCCGTGTCAATCTCGGTATGGATATCGAAATCCAGACCAATGTTGATGTTCTCGAGATGGGGCGATATGAGCGAGCGGGTGAGAAGCAGGGTTCTTCCGATGTGCTGATCCGCGATTTTGCGCTCGGGTACATCAATAACCAGGCCTACTACAGCAAGAACCCTGATGCTCCGCGACAATATCGCCCCGATGGCTCAGCCTATGGCGAGAATGAGATTGTTCCGTTCATGATCGATAGCCCGTTCTTTGAGTTTGCCTTTGATGAGACCACCAATGAGGTGGTAGGTGTTCGTCTTGGCTTTGGCGAGTCCATGGGCATTCTTTCCGGCAAGATCGAAACGCTGACGGGCAACGTCAATGTCGACATCATTGATCGGGGTGAAGGGTTGCGGGAGGCTAACTCCACCGGCAATTTCTTCGATCAGTTGATTGTACTGCTCACCCCTTTGCTCGAATCGGGCAGTCCGCTCGCCACCAAGGCGCAGCTGGTCTATGGAGCGGAAGATGACCCGCGCATTGGCGAGCTTGATCCCATCCGTGCGGAGTATATCGGTATTCCGAACGGGGAAAAGTTCGTTCTCGAAGGTGCCGCCGGATTCACCCGCTGGTCTCTGAAGAACCTGATTGGCTGGGGATCCAGTTCGGAGATCGAGGTGCCGGATTGTTCCTTCTTCAGCTGTGGTGCTGGTGACATCTATGTCTATGCCCAGGATTGCATGGTGCTGGGTATAGACTCCTGCTTTGATCTGGATATTTACAACAGTTTCCCGATTGGCCAGGTTGAGGAGGTCAATGGTGAGCGGCGAATTACCGGTCCCGCCGATGGTGCGTTTATTTCGTTTCAGACCAAAGATCTGGATTGGCTGAAGGACGTCAAGAAAACCGACATCACGGTAGAGGACTTTATTCGGGCGACGTCCGGCGCATTCTTCAATATCCCCAATGGCGCCACCGAGGTAAACCTGAATGAGGCGTTGTACGGCACGGACCGTTATCGGACTGAGTACATAGACCGTGGTCGGGGGCTGTTCTGATGAGAGGATTCGGGTTCTGCAACTTCCCCTGCACTTCAATGTTGTCGTTAGCGCTCTTGTGGTCTTTGCCCCTCCAGGCTGAGATGGTGACTCTTAATGAGTCCGAGATGTCCGAGATCGATGGCGCCGGCATAGGCCTGGTTCTCGATAACTTCGCCTTCTCCCATGGAACCGACGCGCCGGATGCCAATGGCAACCAGGCCCGTATATTCCGAATCACGGGCATCAAAAGCACGGACGGGCAGGACGTGGATATCACCGTGAATCACTTGTACATCGCGGGCGCTGATTCCGCCTATGGTCAGAATCTGACCCCGGTCAACCTGGGGCGTTTGCTGCATCCCTGGCGAATTGACGTGGTGGACGGCAACACGATCGGGGTCAGAGATAAATCGGTGTTGGAAATCGCCGCGCCCGCGATGCTCAGCGCGGCCGAGGGTTACGATTGCCTGGGTGGCTCTGCGGCTGCTGGCAGCGGTACCTGTTCAAGCCGCCCCGCGACTGAATCCTGGATTGGCGAGCGAGCGGATATGGGGATGCAGATGAATGTCGCCGTGGGTGACGATCGCTCTGCCAACCTGAATATACATGCGAAAAGTGCCGTGATTGACGGGAGTTACCTGCGCCTCTGGGGCGATGACGCTCGCCAGCAAATGGCAGGCCAGTTCAAGCTGAACTTCTACTCTCCGGAGTTAACCATCAACGCATGCACCCAGGATGGCAGCGAGTGTGGCTCCCGCATCACCATGTCCGATTTTGTCCTTCAACTGGCGATCGGTAACGAGCTCCAGCCAGTGTTTTTTGATGTCGACGGTACGGGCAATTTCGTGCTGGAGGTAGATGCTATCGCTGCGCCGGCACCCGGGCAGATTGCCGCAAACGGGCTTCGGGATGGCAGCGATACCGCAACCTGGGACTTCTATGAAGCCTATTACACCAATCCGGAATACCGGAGCAATCTCCGGATTGGCAACTTTGGTGTTGGTGACCGGGATTTTGGCTCCGCCCGCATCGAAGGAATGCTCATTCAGCACCTGGAAATCAGAACCAAGGACTTGGCGCCATGATCCGTCTGACTTGTTGTTCAGCTACCCGGTTTTGCCTGCTCTTTGCGGCCCTGCTTCCCGCCTTGGCGTATTCCGAGATGTCGCCGCTCGGGGACGACGCCCTGGCTGATGTCTCCGGCCAGGGGGGGATCTATCTGTCTGGCGACATCAGCATCAACGAAATGGGAGGTCCGGTTCAGAACAATTACTTTGGCCGGTGTGATGAGGCAGATAAGAAATGCGGTGCTCGCTTTGCCTATCGGCTGAAGCAGGATGGCGGATGGATGGTACTGGATGAAGTTCGAGGGATGTTCGCCTTTGAGGGTCTGACCCTGAGGGTGCGTTCGATCGATTCCGGCTTTGGGGGGGATGGTGCACTCTTTGACCGTGATGTGATTGAGCTGGGCTTGCCAAATGTTGTCCGGTTTTCTGACGTACAGTTCAAAATCGCTTCCAGTAGCACGCCACGACCAACTGACCCCGGCTTTCAGCAAACCGACATCTTTGCGGTGGAAATGCAGGGGGACGTGATCATGCAGGGTAACCTTCTGGTTTTTCCGGATGGAACCCCTTAGCCAGGAGGCATCATGACTCGTAAGCTTTCCGGAATCCTGCCCCTGAGTACGGTCGTCCTGGGCCTGGGCAGCTATTCGATGATAACCGCTGCAGATCTCCAGAGCCTTGATGACCGGGCGCTGTCTGAGATACGAGGCCAGAGCGGGATTACCATCGAAACTGACCTGACCATGACCGCAGACAAGCTTTCCTATTACGACGATAACAAAGGCGTCCATCTGGAAGGCATGCGGGTGGGTTCCTCGGAAGTGCCGGGCCAGGGCGCATTTCATCGGACCAGGATCGATATCGGCAGTGATTCTGCGCTGAATCTCGAATACCTGGTAGAAGACCGGCGGGTCGAATTCTCGGACATCCGGCTGGCCGGCGCGCCCGGTGTCAGTATGGGCGGGATTTTCTTTGATCATAGCCTTCAAGGCACCTTGAGCCTGCGCCAGCAGACCGCAGGTGGAACCGGCTATGAATTTGATTCCGCGTACACCATGACGGGAGGCCGTCTGGGCTATAGAACCAACGGTAATTCGGTGTTTCTGGACGATATTACGATGTCCGTTGAGGCCTTGGGAGTAACTCTGGAGCGGGTGGGCCAGACCCTGGAACTGACGGCTCCAAGAGTAACTGGTAGTTGGCAGGTCGGTGCTATTCGATATTCCAGCGATCCTGCGATATATGGCCGTAGCACCAATGGTAACGGTGACCTGCTGCCCAGCTATGGCGGTCTCTCTGGCCAGTACGAACTGTCCTCAACGACCGGTATATCCGCAGGAGGCCGCGCAGGGGAGGGTTTGAGGTTTGATAACGAGACAACCATACATAGCGCGTCTTTCCTCTATCACGATGATGGCCATGCACTCGCCCTGAGAGACATCACTGGTTCCTACCGAATTCAGGACCTTCGTCTGGATGTGGATGAGGATTGGCGCGGCCGACCGGCAGTGGGTTTAACGCTTGGGCGAATGGAAGGCGAGTTTGAGGTCGGAGCCATTGAGATTGGCGCTGCTGGTAAGAGCTTTGGGGCCTTCAACCTGAGCTTTCTGTTGGAAGACCAGGTATTTGGTGGACGCAGCTACACCAATGCGCTTTACCTGCAGGGCGGAGGGCATGCCGATGCCGGTGCCCAGGGTTTGAGGCTGGCTGCCCAGTGGAGTCTCAGGCTTTCTGATCTGAGCTATACCGAGGACGGCAACAGGGTGATTATCAGCGGCCTTCAGTCCTGGGGGCAGGGTGATATTACCGTGAACGTTACCCGTGATGGTATTCAGGGGGGAACCCGATTCTATGACGGCTTGAGAATTGGTTTTGAGGGGCTTGAGGCCGGTTACCGTATTAATGGGATGCGCGTTGGCAGTGATGATGCGCCATTGCAGGGTGGCACAGAATTGTTGTTGGCGCTCGGCATCTATCCCGCCTACGACTTTACGCTGGACGGCCATATGACGCTCGGAGCCGGTGGCGCTTCCGGTGAGGGCCTGACGATTAATTCGGATATTCACATTCGTGACGGTCGTGCTGCAGTGATTGCCGCTCCTTATGACGAAGGTAACGGTGAGCAGCCCCAGAAAGGTCTCTGGCTGACCGATATGACCTATGATGGTCATGTTCGTAACATGACTCTGGATGTTACCGATGAAGGATTGGCGCTGGCAACGGAAGAGTCCTGGAGCACCATGGATATCGGCAATGTCCGGATCGGTAATGGGGTCGATGGAGAGAGCCTTGGGCGTTTGAAGATCCAGCGTTTTGAACAGGGGAGCACGACGTTGATCAAGCCTGGTGGTGCCGGCAACGTCTGTGTGGGTGGCGCTGGTGCGTCGGCCTCGGCCTGTTCGGCATCGGGCGGTGAGTGGGAAATGCGGGGCGAGGAAGGTGTCACGATCGAGATGAAGAACATCCTCGCCCGTGCTCAGAGCAGCGAGAAGCGGAATTCGCTGTTGTGGGAAACCAATCGGACCGTCGATGGCCAGGGGCGGGCCGTGAATGGTTCCGGAACCCGCCTGGTTCTGGACAATATTTACACGAGTGACGGTGGTGATTTCGATGGTGATGGCGTCGACGACAAAACCTACGGTATTCAAACCGATCTATCCGTTGACGTTTACCAGACCCGAGTCGTGAAGAAAGAAAATGGAGCGGACTCGCTGGGGGTGAATGGCGCCCGTGGAGATGAAAAGATTATGGATGCCTCGGCCCCCCAGGGTTATCGGTATGTGTCCTCTCCTTCGGAGGCTGATCGCCTGAACCGTCCACTGGGATTCGCGGTCAAGGCGGAAACCCGTTTCAAGGAACTGACCATAAATAATATCGATCTGGTTCATCCTGTGGGTGGCGCCCAGACCGCCGTGTTCGGCGCCGTGCTGCAGAACGTGAATATTCGCGCAAACCTGACCGCGACACCTATCCCCTGACGTCGCGACCGGTAAAGGGGCAAGGCCAGTGCTGCCCCTTTGCTTTTCAATCCCCTCCTGTTGTTTAATCCGGGCTTGTTTATTCCCCGTCTGGAAGCTCATTGATGAAATCCAATGCATTGCTGTCCCTGCTCAGTGATCGTGAAATCCATTCCGGTGAATCGCTGGCCCAGAAGCTGGGCGTTTCCCGGACGGCGGTGTGGAAGCATATCCGCAAGGCTATCGCCGACGGAACTGACATACGGACCATTCGCGGGCAGGGTTACCAGCTGGTGTCCGCACTGGACCTGATTGACCGTGACATCATTCTTGGTCAGCTCAATGCTTCGGTTCGAGAGCGGATACAGCTCACTGTTCTGGATGAAGTGGATTCCACAAACGCCGAGGTTGCGCGCCTACTGACGTCGGCGCCACTCCCGGTGGTGTTATCTGACTGTCAGACGTCCGGCCGTGGTCGAAGAGGTCGGAACTGGGCCAGCCCCAAGGGCCAGAACCTCTACCTGAGCCTTGGGTTGTCGATAAAAGGTGGGTTCTCGGCCCTGGATGGCCTCAGTCTGGCCCTGGGCGTTGCCGTCGCCAATGCCATTGAGCAGGTAGGGGGCGGTGAGGTAGGGCTCAAGTGGCCCAATGACCTGTTTGCCCAGGGCCAGAAATTTGGTGGGATCCTGGTAGAAATCCAGGGCGAACTCCAGGAAGGTTGTGTTCAGGTGATCGCAGGAATCGGTATCAACGTGCATATGACTCAAGCTGAAGACGTTGATCAGCCCTGGACGAGCCTGGACAAGCGTTGGCCAGACCAGGCCTGGGTCCGCAACCAACTCGCTGCCGGGATGATTACTCACATTCTGGCAGCAGTGACGGAATTTGAGGCTGGTGGCTTCCGGCAATTCCGGGAGCGCTGGCAGCGCCGTGACATCTTTAGCGGCCTGCCCCTCGTCACCCGTGAAAGTGAATTAAAGGGCCTGGGAGGCGGTATCGACGAAACCGGAAACTACCTCCTGAAAACAGCAGAGGGCGAAATACCGGTGCGGGCGGGCGATATCAGTTTGCGGGTGTCTGAATGATTCTGTTGATTGACGCTGGTAATACCCGCCTGAAATGGCGACTGACTGGAACAGGCGGCCCTCTTGAAGGGGCAGCGGTCATGGCAGATGCTGAGCCCCTGACAGGACTTTCAGGCTACTGGTCTGACATCGAAAGAATTCTGGTGTCGACGGTGGCCTCGGAAAGCGCCCGCGCGCAACTTCATGAACTGTTGCTTGCCCGGGGCAAGGTGCCTGTTGAATATTGCTGGGCTGAGTCGACGCGCGATGGCCTGTCCAATTCCTATGGGGATGTGTCGCGCATGGGGGCTGATCGATGGCATGCCATGCTGGCAGGCTGGGTCAGGTGTAAGGCTTCTTTCGCCGTTGTCGATGCTGGTAGCGCCGTCACCGTGGACTATGTGAATGCCAGCGGGCGACACCTCGGTGGCTACATTCTTCCTGGGCTCCAGATGATGCGCCGTAGTCTGAAAGTGGATGCGGCACGAATTGGATTTGAGCAGAGTGAGCAACTCGACACCCGCCCGGGACAATCGACCGGCGAATGCGTCAACCACGGTCTGGCCTGGCTCACCGAGGCCCTTGTCCAGGGGATTCATCGCGATGCAAAAGCCTTTGGACTGTCTGCGATCTATCTGACCGGTGGCGATGCCCGGCGTTTGCAGGCCCTTGGTCTTGAGGCAAACGTAGTTGAGGGTATGGTGCTTGACGGTCTTGAGCGAATCGCCAGGGCGGGCGTTCTGTGATGAAGTGGCTGGCGTTTCTGTTGGCAGCTCTCAATCTGGCCGTTTGGTTTGTGCCGGCCTGGATCGAGCCATCCCGTTATGTTGGCGTTTCATCTGGAGCCCTGCCACGTGTCTCCAGCCTGAAAGTGGCTTCCGAGACCATGGAGAGCCTCTCCCGGGAAGAGAGTTGTCTACGGATAACGCTCGGAATGTTTGATGCGAGGGATGACGCCGAGAATGTGGCGGCCGGTCTCAAGCATAGAGTCGGCATTGTTGAGGTTGAGAAGGAGTTACCGCCCCTGCATTGGGTATTGATTCCTCCGCAGCCGCCGGAAGCAGCGCGAGCCCAGTTCCGTGAGCTCTATCTTCAGGGCGTGGAATCGTACATTGTTTCCCGTGGAGAGTACCGTAACGCCATTTCCCTGGGGCTGTTCGAATCCCTTGAGGCTGCGCAATCGGTAATGGCAGAAAAAAAACAGGCAAATCTGAATGTAGTGCTGGCCAAGTTCCCTCGAAATCGTTTAGGATACGCGCTCGTTTTTGAGGTTGAATCCATGGCAGAAAGTGAATGGGTTCAAGCGGTTGAAGCGGAAACCGGTTACGAGTTCGATTTCCTTGAAAGCAATGCTTGTGAAGGTGTTGCAAGGCCGGAAAAAAATCCGTAGTATACCGCCCTCGCTGAACAGGCGAATGTGAGCTGGCGTAGCTCAGTTGGTAGAGCAGCTGACTTGTAATCAGCAGGTCGGGGGTTCGATTCCGTCCGCCAGCTCCACTTTAAGTTTTAAGCAGGTTCGCTTTTGCGGATTTGTTCGGGAGGGGTTCCCGAGTGGCCAAAGGGATCAGACTGTAAATCTGACGCGAAAGCTTCGCAGGTTCGAATCCTGCCCCCTCCACCACTAATTGCTCGCGGGCATCGTATAGTGGCTATTACCTCAGCCTTCCAAGCTGATGACGCGGGTTCGATTCCCGCTGCCCGCTCCAATTTGGTTTCAATGCTCATGTAGCTCAGTCGGTAGAGCACATCCTTGGTAAGGATGAGGTCACCGGTTCAATTCCGGTCATGAGCTCCATTTTTTATCCGGTCAACGTTGCGATCCTGGTTGATTAGGGAGATTGGTCGAAATGTCTAAAGCAAAGTTTGAGCGTAACAAGCCGCACGTAAACGTGGGCACCATCGGTCACGTTGACCATGGTAAGACCACTCTGACAGCTGCCCTGACTCGTGTATGTCAC
>NZ_AXBW01000067.1:0-1004 GCF_000475355.1 Marinobacter sp. C1S70
CGTTGTTGTACTGCCACAGCCACTGAGTTGCCAGAAGCTGAGCATGGGCAATGCTTTCGAACTGGTGCAAATCCAGCCATTCATGCCGTGCGGTTCGATTGAAGCGCTCGATGTAGGCATTCTGAGTGGGCTTGCCGGGCTGAATGTAGATCAGCGTAATCCGGTTTCTGTTGGCCCAGTCTATCAATGACTGTGAGATATACTCTGGCCCATTGTCACAGCGAATGGCGGCAGGCTTGCCGCGCCATTCAATGATCTGATCCAGCGCACGAATCACCCGCTGTGCGGGTAATGACAAGTCGACCTCGATGCCCAGTCCTTCCCGGTTGTAGTCGTCGATCACATTGAATGTCCGGAATGTCTTGCCGCTGACCAGTTGATCACTCATGAAGTCCATCGACCAGACCTGGTTCGGTGCCGTCGGAACATCCAGCTCACCCGGATAATCCCGCTGGATTCGTCGACGTGGCTTGATGCGTAGGTTCAGCTCCAGCTCCCGATAAATCCGATACACGCGCTTATGGTTCCAGGTGTAGCCCTTCACATTGCGCAGATACAGGAAGCACAGACCAAAGCCCCAGCGTTTGTGGGTCTGGGTAAGGCGCAATAGCCAGTCAGCCACCAGAGCGTTCTCGCCACTGAGCTTTGCCTGGTACCGATAGCAGGTCTCGCTGATGCCATACACCACGCAGGCCAAACGGATACTGATGCCATGTTTGGCCACGCCCTTTCTGGCCATCTCCCGGCGTTGAGATGGCCTTACAACTTTCCCTCCAGCGCTTCCTGACGGAGCTCGGCCTTAAGCCGCTCTTCGGCGTACATCTTCTTCAGGCGGGCATTCTCGGCTTCCAGTTCCTTCAGGCGTTTCATCATTGATGCATCCATGCCGCCAAACTTCGAGCGCCATTGATAGATCAGCGCCGTACTGACATTGTGTTCCCTTGCCAGCTCAGACACCGGAACGCCGGCTTCGTGCTGCTTCAGGATCGCCATGATCTGGCTGT
>NZ_AXBW01000068.1:0-8731 GCF_000475355.1 Marinobacter sp. C1S70
GGCATTCCTACCGCAACTAGAACCGCAGCCAGTGAGCACGAAGAGCAGTAAGGCGGTCAAAGAGCAGCACTTAATCGTTTTCATAGTATGTCCATTATTCGTTGGAGAGACTGTCCATATTTGGTTTCGGCGACCTTACCCGAAGATGCGGATCGATGCATCTGCTATGTCGAATACAAAGGCTGAATTTTTTGGCGCTTTGCGGTATCCTTCGCGGTCCCATTCACCTTGATTTCAGTAGGTCCAATGAAGATCTTAACGGTATTCGGAACACGCCCCGAAGCCATCAAAATGGCACCGGTCGTCCATGCTTTGGAGTCAGCCGAGGATATAGAGTCCGCCGTATGTGTTACGGCCCAGCATCGTGAAATGCTGGATCAAGTGCTCGGTCTTTTTGGTATCGAACCGGAGTTTGATCTCGACATCATGTCTCCCGGGCAGTCTCTGGAGCAGATCACGTCCCGAATTCTTGAGGGTATGGGGGAGGTGCTGAATGCGTTCAGGCCAGACATGGTCCTTGTTCATGGTGATACGGCGACCACCTTTGCGGCTTCCCTGGCGGCCTTTTACCACCAGATTCCGGTTGGGCATGTTGAGGCTGGTTTGCGCACTGGCAACCTCTATTCGCCGTGGCCAGAGGAAGCAAACCGAAAGCTTACCGGCGTTCTGGCAGATCTGCATTTTGCGCCCACAGATACTTCAAGAGAAAACCTGGTCCGTGAAGCTGTCGATCCGGCCAAGATCGTGGTGACGGGTAACACCGTAATTGATGCGCTCTTTTGGGTTCGGGATCGCATTCGCTCCGATGAAACGCTTCAGGCAAATCTCGACGAGGCGCTACCCGCAGTCATGCCTTCTCAAGATGTGCTGCTGGTAACCGGGCACCGCAGGGAAAGTTTTGGGGGTGGTTTCGAGCGCATTTGCGAAGCGTTGCGTGCGCTCGCCCTGCGCTATCCGTCTCTTGCGATTGTTTATCCAGTGCATCTCAACCCCAATGTCCGTGAACCGGTTAATCGACTACTGGCGGGGCTTGCGAACGTTCATTTGATTGAACCGCTGGATTACCTGCCGTTTGTGTACCTTATGGACAGGTCGACCATTATTCTTACCGATTCTGGTGGCATCCAGGAGGAGGCACCGTCTCTCGGAAAGCCGGTTTTGGTGATGCGAGAAACCACGGAGCGGCCTGAGGCAGTGTCAGCAGGTACTGTCAAGCTTGTTGGAACAAATGTTGCCAAAATTACTCAGGAAGTTTCTTCTCTGTTGGATGATGCTAAGGCGTATGAGGCCATGAGCCTCGCACATAATCCCTATGGTGATGGTGAGGCATCTTCCCGTATCGTTCACGCTCTTCGGTGCCGTTTTTCCAAAGTTTAGTTTTAAACTCTTTTTTACGGATAGATTATGGAATTTCAAACAGTCTCCACGATTGGTCTTGGTTATATAGGTTTGCCGACGGCTGCAGTGTTTGCGTCACGCAAGGTTAGCGTAATTGGGGTGGATGTGAGCCAGCATGTGGTGGATACCATTAACTCAGGCCAGATCCACATTGTTGAGCCTGAACTTGAGGGCGTTGTTAGCACTGCGGTGAATCGGGGGTTTCTGCGGGCAACACTCAAACCAGAGCCAGCAGATGCATTTCTGATAGCGGTGCCCACTCCTTTCAGGAGGCTGGAAAGCGGAGAACTGGATCCAGATCTGTCCTACATTGAATCTGCAGGGCGGGCCATTGCTCCGGTTCTGAAGAAAGGTGATCTGGTTGTACTGGAGTCCACCTCTCCGGTTGGTGCAACCGAAAAACTGGCTGAGTGGCTGGCCGAAGAGCGCCCGGATTTGTCGTTTCCTCAACAAATGGGTGAAAAAGCAGATGTGAATGTGGCGCATTGCCCTGAGCGTGTTCTTCCTGGGCACGTGATGCGAGAGTTAGTTGAGAACGATAGGGTAATTGGGGGTATGACGCCCCTGTGCGCCAGAAGAGCTGCTGCTTTGTACGAGATATTTGTTGAGGGCCAGTGCATTGTAACAACGGCTCGCACTGCGGAGATGGCTAAACTGACAGAGAACAGTTTCCGAGATGTGAATATCGCATTTGCCAACGAATTGTCGATTATCTGCGAGCGCCTTGACATAGATGTGTGGGAGCTTATTGGTCTGGCAAATCGGCACCCCAGAGTGAATATTCTCCAACCGGGCCCTGGCGTTGGTGGCCACTGCATAGCCGTCGATCCCTGGTTTATTGTCAGCCAGACACCTGATCTTGCTCGGCTGATCCGCACTGCACGCGAGGTGAATGACAGTAAACCAAGGTGGGTCGTTGAACAAATTCAACGTGCTATGGGAGAGATTCTGCAAAAGAATCCTCGAAAGTCTGCCAAAGACTTGACCATAGTATGTTATGGATTGGCCTTCAAACCCGACATTGATGACTTGAGAGAAAGCCCTGCCGTGGGAATCGTTGAGGAACTCGCAAGAGTTCATCCAGGGCCTTTAAAAGTGGTTGAGCCTCATATCAAACAACTTCCAGCCTCTTTGCGTGTGGGCGTCGAGTTAGTGGAATATGACGACTCACCGGGTGATATTCACGTGTTGCTGGTCGATCATCGTACATTTTCAGGTCAAGAGAAGCCTGATGGCGTACTCATAGATACCCGGGGTTTCTGGCGTTAAAAGGTCTGGTGTTATGAAAGTTCTCTATTTTCATCAGCATTTTTCCACACCTCGGGGTGCTGCCGGCCTTCGCTCTTACCAGATGGCAAAAAAACTGGTTGAGCGAGGTCATTCCGTAACGATGGTTTGTGGCTCATATGGCGTTGGCGAAACTGGGCTGACCGGGCCGTTTCGGTTCAGCCGAAGAGAGGGTTTGGTTGATGGCATCCGTGTTATTGAAATCAAACTTCCTTACAGTAACGCCCTGGGTTTCATGGGGCGCATCTGGACATTTCTCAGGTTTGCATTCCGAAGTATGTGGATAGCCCTGAGTGAAGATCATGACCTTGTATTTGCTACCAGCACTCCGCTTACGGCAGCTCTACCGGGTATTGTGTCGCGGTGGGTCAGGCGTAAACCATTTGTGTTTGAAGTCAGGGACCTTTGGCCAGAGCTCCCCAAAGCAATGGGCGTGATTCGTAACCCGATTATTCTGTGGGCAATGAGTATGCTGGAGCGGATGGCTTATAGATCCGCGACTAAATTAGTTGCCTTGTCGCCGGGTATGGTTGACGGAATCTTGAGCTGCGGAGTTGCCGCAGATAAGGTAAAAATGATTCCCAACGGCTGTGACCTTGAACTGTTTTCGGAAGATGTTGTTCCGTGGCGCCCAAGTGACATACCGGAAGGGGTTTTTCTGGCTATTTACCCTGGCACTCACGGCTTGGCTAACGGCCTCGAGGCTATCTTGGATGCGGCATCTGTACTTAAGTCCCATCACCGTGGCGATATCGTATTTCTACTGGTGGGGGAGGGCAGCGCCAAGGCAAAACTGCAGGCTCGGGCCCGGCGGGAGGGATTGACTAATGTAATCTTTCAAGGCTCGGTGCCCAAGCACAAGCTGGCACGTTTGCTTGCGTCTGCTGACGTGGGGTTGCAGGTGCTCGCTAATGTTCCTGCCTTTTACTACGGGACATCTCCAAACAAGTTTTTTGATTATCTGGCAAGTGGGCTGCCCGTGATATGTAATTATCCGGGATGGGTCTCAGATCTTGTTGTTTCAGAGCAATGTGGAATTACCGTTCCAGCTGAAGACCCTGTTTCGTTTGCAGAGGCCTTGGAGGAAATGGCTGAGCGCCCTGAAGAAACCGAACAAAGGGGCGCCCATGCCCGACAACTTGCTGAGGAAAGGTTCTCCTGGAAAGACCTCTCTGATGAGTTCAGCGAATGGCTGGAGGAAGCGGTTTACCGTGTTTAAAAGAGGGTTTGATATTGTCGTTAGCCTCTTGGCTCTTTTTTTTCTGAGTCCGGTAATTGTGGTGTTGGCGTTTTGGGTTCGCTGGCAACTGGGTGCACCGGTATTTTTTCGCCAGGTCAGGCCCGGACGAGGGGGTGTGCCGTTCCAGATGGTCAAGTTCCGTACAATGATGAATGCGGTGGACAAGTATGGTTCGCCCTTGCCGGATGATAAACGATTGACTCCATTCGGAAGTTTCTTGCGTTCTAGTAGCCTGGATGAGCTACCAGAATTCTGGAATGTGCTTAAGGGTGACATGAGCCTTGTTGGTCCTCGCCCGTTGTTAATGGAGTACCTCCCGTTGTACTCAAAGGAACAGTGTCGGCGGCATGAAGTGCGACCTGGCATAACCGGTTGGGCTCAGGTCAATGGCCGAAATGCCATTTCTTGGGAGGATAAGTTCAAACTGGACGTTTGGTATGTCGACAATCGTTCGTTCTGGCTGGATCTGAAAATTCTGGCTTTGACCGTCAAGAAGGTGGTGGTGCGTGATGGTATTAGTGCCGAGGGAGAAGCAACGATGGCCAGGTTTACCGGAAATAAAGACTGATGCGGCTAGCCATTCTTGGGGCCAGTGGCCACGGCAAGGTAGTGGCAGAGGCGGCACGTTTGAGTGGATGGAAGGAGATCATTTTATTTGATGATGCCTGGCCTGAGATTCTCCAAAGTGGTATCTGGGAGGTTGCCGGTGACAGCACATCGCTAGTGGCGCAACAAGAGCGGTTTGATGGGGTTGTTGTAGCCATAGGAAATAACAGAGTTCGGAGATCCTGCCAGGAATTTCTGATGGCAGCTGGCTTTAACCCGGTGACAGTTTTTCATCCGTCTGCTGTAATCAGCTCTTCTGCGGTCGTTGGTGCTGGTAGCGTTGTATTGGCCAATGCGGTGCTGAACGCGTCTGCACGAGTAGGCATTGGTACCATCATAAATACCGGGGCGGTTGTAGAGCATGACTGTATAGTTGGCTCTTACTCACATATTAGCCCAAACTCTGTGCTTGCTGGTGGCTGTTGCGTGGGTACGGAAGCGTGGATTGGGGCCGGAACGTCGATAAAGCAACTTGTTACAGTTGGGGAAAGAGTGACGGTTGGCATGGGCAGTGTTGTGTTGCGCGATGTACCCGCTGGCCAGACAGTGGTTGGTGTTCCAGCTTGTCCAATTAAACCTCAGGATTGAATTCAATGTTAAATACTGCATTTTCACCTTGGCCCTCCTATACCAAGGAGGAGGCAGATGCCGTTTCTGCAGTGCTTTTGTCTAACAAGGTTAATTACTGGACAGGTACTGAGGCGCGGGACTTCGAAGTAGAGTTTGCGGCTTTTGCTGGTGCCAGGCATGCAGTAGCGGTGGCTAATGGCACTGTCGCGCTAGATCTGGCGTTAAAAGGCTTGGGTATTGGCATTGGCGATGAGGTGATTGTTACTGCTCGCACTTTTTTAGCTTCTGCATCCTGTATCGTTAATGTGGGTGCCAAGCCAGTTTTCGCGGATGTCGATCGAGATACACAGAATATCACCGTCGAAACAGTGTATCCGCTCATTAACAAGAAAACCCGGGCGATTATTGCTGTTCATCTGGCTGGCTGGCCATGCGATATGGACAGCTTGAACCAGTTGGCTCAGGAGCACGGTCTTTACGTGATCGAAGATTGCGCGCAGGCGCATGGGGCTACATACAAAGGGCGGCCCGTTGGTGGTCTCGGGGATGTGGCTGCTTGGTCGTTCTGTCAAGACAAGATCATGACGACAGGCGGCGAAGGCGGCATGGTAACCACCAATAACCAAGAGTTGTGGTCACGGATGTGGTCATTTAAAGATCACGGTAAAAGCTGGAGTGCCGTCTATGAGCGTGAGCACCCACCGGGATTTCGGTGGTTGCATGAAAGCATTGGTACAAATTGGCGGATGACAGAAATGCAGGCTGTTATTGGGCGCATTCAGCTCCGGCGAATGGCTGATTGGCGACGATTGCGAATCAATAACTGTGATCTTATTTGGGACATGGCACGAAAGCGAAGTGGCTTGAGGGCACCTGTCGTGCCTGTAGGCATTGGCCACGCTGCCTATAAGTGCTATTTGTTTATAGAGCCTGAGAGTCTCAGAGCTGGCTGGAGTCGAGATCGAATAATGGCCTCCATCATGGCTCGAGGTGTACCGTGCTTTTCGGGTTCATGCTCAGAGGTGTACCTGGAAAAATGTTTCACCAATGCAGGATTAGCTCCGGAGGCGCGCTTACCTGTCGCGAGAGAATTGGGGGAAACCAGCTTAATGTTTCTTGTACACCCAACATTAACGTGTCAAGAAATTGAAAAAACTGTATCGGTAATTAACGAAGTAATGGATGAAGCCTCTCGATGATAAGGGACATCTTTTGAAGCACAAGCTTATTAATTCGGTGCTGAGAATGTCACGGCCTAGGAAAAGGGCTGTGTCAGTTGCTTCTGATTTTGTGTTGCTGACTTTTGCAATTTGGGCTGCGTTTGCGTTGCGGTTTGAAAATGCTGGTTGGCTGCCGTCTGATAGTCAAGTGTGGGTTTCTATCTCCACTGTGATTGTAACGATCGGGGCATTTGTCAAGCTTGGCCTCTATCGAGCCGTCATTCGATATATCAGCGAGTACGCTCTTTTTGCCATTTTTATCGGCGTAACGTTCTCTAGTCTGGCGCTAATCGTGCTAGGCTTTCTCTTCCAAACTTTGGTGCCGCGTTCGGTACCGGTCATATATGGTGCCTTTGCTTTCATTCTTGTCGCGGGGACGCGTTTTTGCGTTCGAACTCTGGTGCGTAGCCGATTGGATAAGGCAAGAGACGGAGTACTGATACTGGGTGCTGGTCCAAAAGGTATGCAACTTGCTTCTGCCTTGCTTCAGGGCGTTGAGCATCGACCCGTCGGCTTTATCTCTACTGTAAGTTCAAATCATAAATCCTTGATGGGAAATCTTCCGGTGTATTCGCTCGAATATATCGAAAAGGCTCTGCGTGAACTGGATGCCTCCAGGGTTTTGTTGGCTCTGGAGGACTCAGACTCTGTTGATCGCAAGGCATTGATGCGCACTCTTGAAACCTTGTCTGTGCCCATTCAAACAGTACCATCAATGTCGGAGCTGGTTTCCGGTATCGCCCGCATTAACGATATACGTGATCTGGCAATAGAAGATCTTCTGGGGCGCGACCCGGTCCGCCCGGATGTTGAAATGGTCTCTGCCAGCTTGCGCGATAAATCGGTACTCGTTACCGGAGCTGGTGGCTCAATTGGCTCCGAGCTTTGCCGCCAAATTTTAGGGCACAAACCCAAGTGCCTGGTTTTGTTCGAGCAGTCGGAGTTTTCGCTCTATGCTGTTGAAAGGGAGCTTAAAGCAATAAATCAGGTTGAAGGTTTGGGGGTTGCTTTACATGCCGTTCTGGGTAGCGTAACGCATCGCAGAAGGTGTGAAGCTGTGATTAAGGCTTTCAACATCGAGATGATTTATCATGCTGCAGCCTACAAGCATGTTCCTCTGGTAGAGCACAATATTATCGAAGGTGTACAGAATAATGTTTTCGGTACTTATCACGTTGCAGAGGCAGCAATTGAATGTGGTGTTGAGAGATTTGTACTGATTTCGACGGATAAAGCTGTCCGGCCGACGAATATAATGGGTGCGTCCAAGCGCCTGGCTGAATTGGTATTACAGGGCTTAGCACAAAGACAAAGCGATACAGTGTTCTCGATGGTTCGTTTTGGTAATGTGCTCGGCTCCTCTGGGTCAGTAGTCCCCCTGTTTCGTGATCAAATCCGAGATGGTGGGCCTGTTACTGTCACCCATCCTGACATCATCCGTTACTTTATGACGATCCCTGAAGCAAGCCAGTTGGTGCTTCAGGCTGGGAGTATGGGCAAGGGAGGCGAAGTATTCGTTCTCGATATGGGAGAGCCGGTAAAAATAGCCGATCTTGCACGAAAAATGATCCATCTCATGGGGTTTGAGGAGAAGACCGAAGCTAACCCTGGTGGGGATATTGAGATTATTTTTACCGGCTTAAGGCCGGGGGAAAAGCTTTATGAGGAGTTACTTATTGGAGACAATCCTCAGGGCACAGCACACTCACGAATAATGATGGCTCGTGAGGTATCTTTGCCTTGG
Organism: Marinobacter sp. C1S70; assembly: GCF_000475355.1. Classification (NCBI taxonomy): domain Bacteria; kingdom Pseudomonadati; phylum Pseudomonadota; class Gammaproteobacteria; order Pseudomonadales; family Marinobacteraceae; genus Marinobacter; species Marinobacter sp. C1S70. The sequence continues at coordinate 8,066 of NZ_AXBW01000068.1, forward strand.
CATGAGGTTGAAAATATCCTCAATAAATTGAGGCGTGCCAGTCAAACCTTTGATTGCGAAATGGCCATTGAACTGTTGAAAGAAGCCAAAACCGGCTATTCCCCAAATGGCAATCTTTCAGATTTGGTTTGGTGTAATGCTCGCCCTAAATTTCCAAATGATCCCCATGGGGGAAAGGTAATTCAATTGAGCTAAGGACACTAGCTCGAATATGAATTTTCAATAGGTCATCGCTACGTCGCCCTCGAGATGTGTTTTTTAATTCGCGGGTTAGAAAACGGATCGCAAACGCTTCAGCTGATAAACATTAACCAGGCTTTCGAGTTGTGTCATTTGGGTGTCTCCCAATGCACCTGCCAGGTGATCCCGTGCGGTTTTGGTGACCTTTGAGGCGGTGGGAGTGTCTCGAAATTGGTCTAGGTGCACTAAAGCCCTTCTCACGAGGTTGATTTCACGCTCTAGCCCCGATTTCTCATAGGTCCCCGGCAAGTCTCGCAGACTGTGCAGGTTACCGCCATTACCGCTCATTTGCGGCCGCGATTGATTAATAACTGATCAATTTCTATTGTCCGGACACACGACCCCCTCTCCCCCATTGCGTCGGGCCGGGGGAGCCCGGGCTTCTATCCCGGAACCAGTTGACGTACCAGGTCAGAGAGTTCGTCT
>NZ_AXBW01000069.1:0-1383 GCF_000475355.1 Marinobacter sp. C1S70
AAAATAAATGGCCATTGACATGCGGCTTCGCCTTCACTACAAAGCCGCGCGTGCTGCGGGCGTTAATTGCCAAGGAGAGGTATGGCTATCAGCTTTCAGGTGAATCACCCTATCACCACGGACCAGTTCATCGGTTTGTTGGAGAGCTCTACCCTTGGGGAGCGTCGGCCAATTCACGATCGAGACTGTATGGAAGGGATGATTTCCAACTCCAATCTCGTCGTAAGCGCGTGGGATGATGACTTGTTGGTCGGCATCGCTCGCAGCGTCACGGATTTTCACTATGCCTGCTACCTGTCAGATTTGGCAGTTCATCAGAACTATCAAAGATCAGGAATAGGCAAACGATTACAGTCACTGACCCAGAAGCAACTGGGGCCGCTCTGCAAATTGATACTCATCGCAGCACCGGCAGCCAATTCGTACTATGGTCAGCTTGGCTACACGCACAATGATCGCTGCTGGGTTCTGGATGCGGGGGTGACCATTGGCAATTAACAAGGCCAGGCACGCGACGTCTACTGCATTGCGGCTTCGCCTCCATTCCGCAGCCGCGCATGCTGGCTGGCGTTAGGCGCTACTGCTCACCTTTATATTTGGGCTTCGCATGAGACATTCTGAAAGACATAGAACCGATCGGATCGGCTGGCTTCGTGCTGCGGTTCTTGGTGCAAACGACGGAATTGTGTCTACTGCGAGCCTGGTCCTGGGTGTGGCGGCGGCAGGGGCGGACTCTAAGGCTGTTTTGATTGCAGGCATTGCTGGTCTCGTCGCTGGCGCTATGTCGATGGCAGCGGGGGAGTATGTGTCAGTCAGCTCTCAAGCCGACACTGAGGAGGCCGACCTTGCCAGAGAGAGAACGGAGCTGGCTGATGCGCCTGAACAAGAGCATGCTGAGCTTGCCGAGATCTACGTTAAGCGCGGTTTAGACCGGGCGCTAGCAGACGCAGTAGCAAGTCAACTAATGAAGCAGGATGCGCTGGGAGCCCATGCCCGTGATGAACTTGGCATTTCAGAAGTATCCACGGCACGTCCAATTCTGGCTGCGCTTGCGTCAGCAGGTACATTCTCGGTAGGAGCGGCCCTTCCTTTATGCGTCGTCTTTCTGCTTCCGGCGTCGCTACTTATATGGGGCGTCCCCGGTAGTTCACTGCTTTTCCTTGCCTTGCTAGGCTCATTAGCAGCGAAGGTCGGCGGCGCTCCTGTTCTTAAGGCTGCCTCTCGGGTTACGTTTTGGGGGGCCTTGGCTATGGCTTTGACGGCTGGGGTCGGTGCGCTCTTTGGGGTGGCCGTATGATGTGCTGGCGTTGCGTTCTCTCGCCTAACCAAGCGCTGCTGTCGGACAAATTTTCCGCTGCGCTCCAAATTTGCCGCAGAGCGCGG
>NZ_AXBW01000070.1:0-427 GCF_000475355.1 Marinobacter sp. C1S70
TAACGCCGAAGCACAGCGGCGACCTTGGAGTGGCGACGAAGGAGCCACGTAAAGGGCGTCCGGCGGCCACCGGCCGCGAACTGCTGCGCCTTGTTAAATTTTTACGTCGGATAGATAACTAGAAATAGTTTCTGCCTTTGAAGCATGCCGCTCAATTGTTTGAGCCAAATACTCTGCCTCAAGCTTTGCTGATGGAAGATCCTCTGACAGATATTCCATTGCATCTTTGAAATCGTCATAACTGATCGAATTACCGAATTCAGAGAATGCGGAGTTGAGAGCGAGATGGAAGCGTTCAGAGTCCCTTGGGTGAGTGGTGTGCCAAGTATCTACCTGCATCCATGGTTTAAGCTTTTCTGCCAGTTGTTCGATATTCATACAAACTCCGTTGTAGTGAAATTTAACGCCGCGCTCTGCGGCAAATTTG
>NZ_AXBW01000071.1:0-3025 GCF_000475355.1 Marinobacter sp. C1S70
GTGCTGCTTGAGTATCCATAGTACTGTCCTTTTGAGGTTGGGTTGTCAGACGACTTTTTAAAGATATACCTTCTATCAAATTCCACAAAGAAATAAGGTTATATCATTGCGATATATGATTACTATCGCCCCAAACGCCAACAGCAAAATGGCAATTAAACGCCTTCTTCGTTATGAGCAACTATAATGTTAGCGGAAATTCGCTAAAGCGAAGCTTTTTTGAAAGGCAAGGGTCGGGTTCATCCTGGGTGTTGCCGGATGAGGCTATCGATACTCTTTTACGGGATCGAAATTCAATTTACGGGATTATTTCCGGGGGGATTTCTAATGATATTTCGACAACTGTTTGATGATGTTTCATCGACCTATACGTACCTCCTGGCTGATGAAGACAGAAAGGAAGCGCTCCTGATCGACCCGGTGTTCTCTCAGTCAAAACGAGACCTGGCGCTTGTCGAGGAGCTGGGGCTGACTCTGGCTCTGGTTGCGGACACCCACGCTCATGCGGATCACATTACGGCTGCCTGGCTGCTGAAACAGAAAACCGGCTGTAAAATTGCTTCGGCGAAAGCCATCGGAGCAGAGCATGTCGATGTCTCACTTGATGATGGTCAGGAGTTCGGGGTTCCCGGTGTGACGCTCAGGGCTATCTCAACTCCGGGTCATACCGATGGTTGCATGAGTTATGTCTTGTCGGATCAGTCGATGGTGTTTACAGGCGATGCGCTCCTGATCCGGGGTTGCGGAAGAAGCGACTTCCAACAGGGCAGTGCTCATAAACTCTTTCAATCCATTACAAAGAAGCTGTTTGTCTTACCGGATGTCTGCCGGGTCTATCCGGCCCATGACTATCACGGACGAACCCAGAGCTCCATCGGGGAAGAAAAGGCCTTTAATGCCCGGGTTGGGGGTGGTGCCAACGAAACGGATTTCGTGGAGTACATGAAAGCAATGAAACTCCCTCATCCCAAGAAAATCGACGAGGCGGTGCCAGCGAACCTTCGAAGCGGTTGCCCGGAGGATGGCAAGTTACCTGCAGAACCTGACTGGGCTGATATCCGACTTACCTACGCTGGGGTTCCTGAAATCGGCGAGGAGTGGCTGGAGCACCATCTTGATGAAGTGACTGTTCTTGATGTCAGGTTGGACGAAGAGAGAAAAGACTTCCCCTTAACCGAAGCTTTGGTGGACCTGCAGATTCCTTTAGACGAGCTGAGGTCAAGAGTGGCTGAGGTGCCCAAGAATAAACCAGTGGTGGCACTTTGCCGGTCTGGTCGACGCTCTGCCATGGCGGTCAATATCCTCAAGGAAAATGGTTTTGAGAAAGTGGCCAGCCTGAGCCGTGGCCTCATGGAAATTTCCAGAAATTGATCGGATCATGCCGGCTTTTGAACGGACGTCGAAAAGCCGGCTCTGAAGCCTTCACTCCTTGAAGTGCAGTCGGTTCAAGCGGTAGACAAGCCAGATGGTCGTGAACTGAAGAATCAAGGCGACGCTCGTTAGACTCCAATAGGCGATACTAAAGCGCTCCAGGGCCCCAAAGCTTGTAAGCCCAGCATTGATGAAAAAATGGATCATAACGACCAGACCAACGCCAGGACAGACAAGTGCGTAGGCACCGGCAGACTTCTCGGTTCCCGTAACGAACCTGGCAAAATAGCCATACCGTGCAAGCACCACCCAGCCAAGCAGGCCGAACACCAACTGGGCACAAAGAAAGTAGGTCAACATGCCGAGAACGGCTACTCCACCGGCCCCGGATTCGAAATGTGCGTGGAAGCCGTGAGTCTGGCGGAGGAGCGTAATGGTTAACGTGGTTAAAATGGGGACTACGATCCACAAGGTTGGGGCGGTAGATGGATCAGAACCCTGCTCAAGCATGGCTCGAAACCCCAGAACAATCTGAATAGCCCCGATGATAAAGGCCGTCACCATAAAAAAACTGGACAGCACGAGGCTGAATGTGACGGTCACCGTGTTCTGGCTCATGGCAGCAGGTGCTGCTAAGCCCACTGCAATCATCGCCATGGCAAAGGCAGGCAGCAACTGAGCAAGATTGTTGTTTTTAACGCAATCAAAGCCACCGCCTACAAGCACTCTGCCCCAGAAATCACGCAACAGAGCCAGCGCCCAGGCTCCTATCAACACGAACGACAGAAGCGCGACTGGAAACAACCACTCAACCACAGACCATAGCGCCGGTACGAAGGTTAATCCGAGAATAAAGCCGACATTAATAGTCATGGCTAGTGTTAACGGCCCTGCGAGCAACTGAGTTTCAGAGTTGCTGTTGCGAAGCTGATGATAAGCGGGCGTTTTTCGGAACTGACTGAACTGACGCAGGTTCCAGATCAGCAATTGAAAGTGCAAGAGTGAGAAAAAACCGATTCCGGCCCAGGCACCCACTACCGCAATTTTCGATATCAGGCTGGCATCTTTTAAAGCTGTGATTGCATCTTCAAACAGGGGAACGGGTGCGTCAGGATGCGGCAACCAGAACATCAGCCACATAAAAAAGGATACTGCGAGTCCTCCGGCACCGAGTGCTGCGAGGAAATAAGTGGGAGACCATTCGGAGGTGGCATCTTTGGGAAGGCGGTAGATCATGTGACGCTCCTGTTCGCGGGAAGTGCTTTGATTGGAACGATGAGTCGATTATGCGTCAGTCAGGTACACAACAACAGCGTTCTCAGGATACTCTTCTTCCGTTACAACGCACTTTATGCCTTTCCTGTCGAGACGTGTCATGAGCGCCTGGCCCATTCCCCCAGTTATCAGGACATCAATGTCGTCCAGCGGGTGGGGTAAATGCGATGGGCTCTCACGAAACGATTGTTCTCTGGGAAGCTCAAGAAGTTCTTTGCTGACTATCTGACCGCTTTCAATACTGAATATATAGAAGTTTCGGCACCGACCTGCATGCTGAGTAACGATTTTACGATTTTGACTTGTTACGGCTATTTTCATTTCCCACCTCCTAATAGAAAAAAGCCGCTAGCACCAAGGTGATAGCGGCCAGACATAC
>NZ_AXBW01000072.1:0-648 GCF_000475355.1 Marinobacter sp. C1S70
CTGAACGATCACGAAACGTTACGCGCTGACCAGGCACTTCAGACCGCGACTGGCGAAGAGGCCATTCTGGCGGGCAAATCAACACTGTGCCGAATGGAGCAGCGCGTGGACCGGCAGGCCGTGGTCAAGGCCCACGAACTGATGTGGCATCACTTCATTGAGCAGCACGACGCCCCACCCAAGGAAATCGTGCTGGACTTCGATGGCACCGACGTTCCGGTGCATGGCGACCAGCCCGGCAAGTTCTTTAACGCCTACTACGATCACCATTGTTACTTCCCGCTGTACGTGTTCTGCGGTCGCCATCTGCTGGTGAGCTACCTGCGCACCAGCAACCGAAGCGACAGCCGCCACAGCTGGGCCATTCTGGCCCTGCTGGTGAAGTTCATCCGGCAGTACTGGACGAATACCCGCATCGTGTTCCGGGGTGACAGCGGCTTTTACCGTCCCCGATTGCTGAGCTGGTGCGACCGGAACAACGTGGACTATCTGGTGGGCCTCAGCAAGAACAGCCGGCTGCTCAAGGAGGTAGACGTACCCTCGATGCTGGTTCGCAAGGCTCACAACGAACTGGGTGAAAAAGTCTCCGCCACCTACCGGTTCCAGTACCAGGCCCGAACCTGGAAACACCCCCGCTGGGTGATCGCG